>JBGCDY010000536.1:0-8749 GCA_045105835.1 Chitinophagales bacterium | reverse complement strand
CTTAACTTCCTTCAACATTCGAGGGTCTTTGAAGGGGTACAGGCGCATCTCGAATTTCTTATTGAAGTGGAAAAAAGAGTGGTAGCGGATATAGAGATTCAACATAAAGGTCGTTTTACCCATCCCTGAACCCGCCAAAATCAAGTGGTATTTTTCACTGCGTTTGGTATCGTCAAATACCGTTTGCAGAAAAAAGGGAATCAATTTTTGTTTGAACACATAGGGCTTGCTGTCCGCCAATTCTTTTTCTTCCAAATTGGGAGCAATGTTTTGGGCTTTGGTCTCCACAAAAAATTCTCGTGCTTTTTGAATGTCGGGATATTCCCAATAAGGTGCAAGGTCAGTGGCAGTTCGAGTATTCTTCCATTTGTTGTAGAGGTATTTGAAGAGATGAAACAAAAGATAGAGAACAATTGCTGTCAGCAATACCGCCAATAATTTACTCATTGCTTTGCTAAGTCCCAATTTAACAAACAATGGAATTAGGATATTGGCAATCGGCTCTATAAACTCGATAATGATGTCTAACATAGGCTACTTTGTATCATTTTAACGAATGGTCTTCAATATATGAACTTTCATGCACATCCAAAAGTTCCCAGTGGTTCAATCATATTTACCACCAAACATCATCTTTTTCTGGTATTTATCTGTTTTTTGAATTTTTGACACTATTTTTGCGTTGTTATTCATATTAACCAATCCCCATTCCATTTTTCCATGATTCAAATACTTTGGCGCATATCACTAATGATAGCCATCATAGCCCTTTTTCATTTTTTGCCGACTCCCCAATCTTCAGTTGCAATCACCACTGAATACCAACAAACTGTTTGGGAACTTCAATTGCAGCAAAAGGATTTTCAAAAAGCTTATCAAAGGTCTTGGACAGAAACAACTCAGAAAAAAATCATTGATTCTGCTCGACAACATATTTTCAGCAAAATCCAAAATCAGCTTTACCCCCATTGGAAAGGCACTCGTTGGGCATACAGTGGCACGACAGAAACCCCCAGAAAAGGAAAAATTGCTTGTGGGTATTTTGTGAGTACCGTTTTGAGGGATGTGGGATTCGATTTAGAACGGGTGAAATTGGCGCAGCAGGCTTCGGAGAAAATTGTCAAGACGTTTGCAGAAGAAAAAGATATACAACGGTTTCGCCACAAACCCATTAAAACTTTTGTGAAAGAGGTGATTGCTATGGGTGATGGTTTGTATATTGTTGGTTTGGATACACACGTTGGAATGATGCTGGTCGAAAATGGCAAAGCCCAGTTTGTTCACTCTGCTCAGTCCTTATTGAGTGGTGTTCGGGCAGAAAACCCTTTGAAATCGAGAGTTTTGAAGCGTTCTAAGTATCGGATTGTAGGCAAGGCATTGTCCGATGAGATGATATTGAAGTGGTTGAAGGGACAGAAAGTTAAGACCTATCTTCAATAGTATGTAAACTTGAACAAGAAAATTTAATGAAAAAGAAGCTTGTATTACATAAAATAAGATCCAAGCCAAATGTAATTCCTTTCTCTTATTCATTCTTCTTCAAGGCTGTAACCAAACCTTTATTAATCTTCCGCACCATATCAGATCCTTCATAAATCAATCCCGTGTAAACCTGCAATAAACTTGCTCCCGCCTCCAGTTTTTCCGCTGCATCTTGAGGCGTATAAATCCCTCCCACTCCAATAATGGGAAAAGCACGATTGGATTTTTCGGATAAATAACGAATCACCTCGGTAGAACGGCTCGTCAAAGGCTGTCCACTCACCCCACCATTTCCGATTGCTGCAATATTCTCTTTATTTTCCTTTAACCCTTCTCTATCAATTGTCGTATTGGTCGCAATCACTCCATCAATTGCAGTAGTTGCCACAATTTCAATAATGTCGTCCAATTGTTCATTGGTCAAATCAGGTGCAATTTTCAATAGAATAGGTTTTCGTTCAGGTTTTTTAGCGTTTAGGTTTTGGAGGTGCTGCAATAAAGCGGTTAGGGGCTTTTTGTCCTGCAATGCCCGAAGATTGGGGGTGTTGGGCGAACTCACATTGACTACAAAATAATCCACGACTTCAAAAAGTGCTTCAAAACACTTTTCATAATCTGAAATAGCTTCCTCATTGGGCGTAATTTTGTTTTTACCAATATTCCCACCAACAATTATCTTCGATTTCCTTTTTGCCAATCTTTCCTTCAATGCGACCACTCCTTCATTGTTGAACCCCATTCGGTTGATTAAGCCTTTGTCTTGAGATAAACGAAACAAGCGAGGCTGTGGATTTCCAGATTGTGACAATGGAGTCGTCGTACCTACTTCAATGAATCCAAACCCCAAACATTCCATCGTTTCGATGTGCTTACCATCTTTGTCAAAACCTGCTGCCAATCCCACTGGATTGGGAAAGGTCAAACCAAAGAGTTCTCGCACCAATTTGGGGTGCTGAACAGTGTAATAGGATTTGAGGACGGAAGAAAGAAAAGGAATCTTTAGTAGGGCTTCAAAGGAGAAAAGCGTGAAAGCATGGGCTTTTTCGGGAGAAAGAAGAAATAATAAGGGGCGAAGAAGAGATTTGTACAACATAGTAAACAAACGAAAATTAAACAACTTGACTTCACAATCAAATCATTGAAAAAACTAAACACAAAAATACTCCTTTTATTGACGACTATTTTCAAAAACGCCAAAATCATGCGTCTAAAATGATTGCAGTCCCACTCCTCTCCTTTTCTCAAACCTATTAAAACCTCGTCAAAATGAAAACATTTCAAATCATCTTATTTCTAAGTTTTGCGATTTTCACACAAGCACTCCAAAGCCAACCTCTCCAATCAACCCAAAAGTGGAAAACAGGTAGAAACGATTTTCGCATTGAAGTGGAAAATGCCAATCGCCATTTCATTGTGTCTATACCACAAAACTATACAGGTAAAGAGGCATTTCCTGTGGTTTTGATGTTTCATGGTACAAGTGGAACGGGGGAAAAGTTCTACAACATTTCGGGCTGGAAAGAAAAAGGCGAACAGGAAGGCATTATTACTGTATTCCCCACGGCTTTGAAATACTGTTATATAGACAGTGATGGGCAGCAAAAAAATAAGACGAAGTGGAACGATGGTAAATTGGAGACTTATGTTTGTAGTGGAGTCACATTGAAGGATGATGTACTATTTGTGCGAAATATATTGAAGAGACTTAATAAACATCTCAATATTGACGAAAACCGTGTGTATGCTTCTGGTTTTTCGAATGGAGCAGGTTTTGTGAGTCGTTTGGCAGTAGAGTTGTCGGATAAGCTGGCGGCGGCTGTGGCAGTAGCAGGAGGATTGCAGTCACAAATTACAGCCACTCCGCAGGCTTTGATTCCTATTTATTTGATGTCGGGTCATAAAGATGATGGTGTTGTTGAGAAAAACGGTGGTCAGCCTCTACCCCACCAGCCTGTAGATTTGATGCAAAATTCAGTCTTTAGAAGCTACTTAGATATTTTCTTAAACAAGTTTGAATTGAGTGACCAATATTCTGTAACCAAACACAAGTACTATATAAGTCTGACTTTTGAAGACAGTATTCAACCAACAGCAGGCAACCTTTTGACTTTTTCTTTGGTGCGTGGACTGGAACATAATTACCCCAATGGTCGAAATCACCCATTGAAGGGCGTAAATGTGTTCTGGAATTTCTTCAAGCAGTATTCAAGGTAACTAATTCAAGACTGATTTAAAGGTCAAAAGTTTAAGCCTTTATAAAGAAAAGTTGAAGAAATTCCTACGCATTTTGCGTAGTCAAGTAAGTAAAATACATATTTTGAAAATCATCAAAAAAAGCCAAAAATAAGCTCAAATATTTTTTTTCAAAAAAAAACAAAAAAATATTCGGATCTATTCAACTGATAATCATAGCAATTATAATTTTATTTAAAAAAATAGTGGTCAAGGAACGTAACTTTTTTTAAAACTATCAGTAGTAGGCATTCTTTTTGCCTAAGTATGGGTGTGCGAAACATACGCTAACAAACAAACGCAAGACCCAAACAAGATGAGAAATTTAATTCTAAACATATTGAGCTTAATAATCACCATGACAATCATCGTGACTGCAAATGCTCAAACAATCAAAACTGAGAAAGGCATTGAGTTTTTCGAAGGTACATTGGAAGAATTGATGGCTCATGCAAAACAAGAAGACAAAGCAATTTTCATCGACGCTTACACTCCTTGGTGTGGCCCTTGTAAAGTAATGGAAAAGAAAGTTTTTGTTTTACCAGAAGTAAGTGATTTCTACAACAATTTTTACATCAGCTACAAACTAAACATGGAAAGCAGTGAAGGTGTACAGTTCGCAAAACAACACGATGTAAATGTTTACCCTACTTACTTATACTTAAATGCAAATGGTGAAGAACAAAAAAGAGCAATCGGAGCGCGTCAGCCAAACAAATTTGTAGCAGAAGCAAGAGAAGCACTAATTGACGAAGAGAAAATGGCTGAAATGGGAGTTGAATACTTAGCAGGTAGAAATGACCAAGCGTTTTTGGCGGATTACATGGAGCAATTGTGGGTAGCGGATGCAGCAGATTACAACGAAGTAGCAACGACTTACTTCAATACTTTAAGCACATCGGATTTGAACAACGAAAGCAACTTAGAGTTGGTTTACGCCTTGGCAAATGACATTACAATGAGAGGTTTTGAAGTATTCGCTGACAATAGCCCTTTATTTGTAGAAACTTACGGTGAGAAAAGTGTTGCGGACAAAATGGTAGTTGCAGCCTTCAATAGCTTAGACAATGCGATTGACAACAACAACAACGAATTGTTTACTCAAATCATCAACACCATCCAATTATCAGGAAGCGACAAAACAGAAGCTTACACTTACAGAGCTTCATTGAAATTCTACGAAGGAGTTGGTGAGTGGAGCAAATATGCAGACGTTGCGGATGACATGTTGGCAAACACTGAAATGGACAAATCTGAATCTGCTTACATCAACAACATCGCTTGGAATGTATATGAAAATGCAAGCAACAAAAAAATGTTGAAAAAAGCAATTGACTGGACACAACAATCTATCGAATTAGAAAGCACTTACTACAACAACGATACTTTGGCTTCATTGTACTACAAATTAGGTCAGTATGACGATGCAAAAGCAGCTGCTCAAAATGCAGTAAACATCGCAGAAGCAAGAGGAATGAGTGCAAAAGGGGCTAAGAAAATGTTGGTTAAAATTGACATGAAAACTGCAATGTAAGATTACCCTTTTGAAGTCTAATAAAACATGACAGCATATCAGACTTCAAAACTTCGACCAACGAAGAACAACACAATAGACATTAGGCTGTGGTTTTGAATTTCCTACGAAAAAACAAACGGAACTTTAGATGAGATAAACTCTTACTCAAATCGAATTTTCACCTGTTACTGAATATTTGCTTTGACTTATCTCTCAAAATTTCCTCGACAGTAGGATTCATCACGAAAAAAACGTAAAAGGCTTCCATAAATACTTGGAAGCCTTTTTTCGTTTTGCAGAAATCCTGTAAAAAATCAGCAACAAATCTTCAAAAGATATAGAATCACCTAAAAAATAGTATTTTTACAAGAATAAAATTGCGCTCCTCACTCCTCTAAATCCCTTAGAAACAAATCTGAACCTAATTCAAGCCTCAATAACGCTCCTAAAGAACGATTCTTTTAGAGTGATTGAAGTTATTATTGTCCTTTACAAATTTTTCCAATGAAGCGATTTATACTCCTCCTGTTAATAACCATGAGCATTTGCAATGCTTGCTACCAGTCCCCAACACAAGCGCAAACTGTCCAAATATCAGGCAAGATAGTTGAGTCTGTGAGTATCAAAGAGGGCGATCAATTTGTTCAATCCAAAATTGTCTTCTATTTGGATGATTTGTTGAGAAACAAAAAATATGAGGTCAGCCCCGACAAGTTTGGCAATTTTCAGCTTCAAATCCCACTCCTACAAGCTACTCCTGCCTATTTTGAATACGATGGCAAAAAAGCACAGATGTTTCTCAGTCCAGGAGAAATCGTCAAAATCAACTTCTCCAATACCCTATTTGACAACAGCCTCAAATTTGATGGAGGGGGCGAAATCCACAATACCTATTGTGTAGAATACCGCAAAAAATTCAACAACAACAATACCGACTACGACCTATCACAAAGGCGTACAGTTATGAGTGCAGCCACTTTCAGTAGTCATTGCCAAAGTCTTCGATTGAAGGAAAATGCTTTTTTGAGAACTTTTTTGGCGCAAAATCCAGAAGCATCCGTTGCATTTAGGGTTTGGGCACAATCTTCTATAGAATACCGAACAGCCAATCGAACCACCAGCTATTTCTACAAAACAGCAGACAAATTCAATGACAATTACATAGATTTTGCACTTCAATTCAGCTTAAGCAATCCCGAAGCATTGGTAGCTAGTGAATACTTGAAGTTCTTGGAAAACCATTTGAGACATCTCTGTATGCGTGATCCACTTCAAATGCAAAAACAACGAGAAGACCGTGGAGAACCTTGGCTTGTAAGGGCTTCTCAAATTGCACCAAAAGCCTTCAATGGAAAAGTATTGGACCACATTCAGGCACACTTAGCCCTCGCATTGATTGACGCAGAATCAAGCTATGCAAATGGTCTCTACGACAATTTTATGCGAACAGGGCAAAATCCCGAATTGAAAGAACTCCTAAAAAGACGTTTTAACAAGTACAGCACCGAAATGAGCAATATCAAGACCCCTGCAAATGCACGCCTATTTATTGTGAACCAAGAATCCCCCCTCACATTCGAGCAGTTATTGTCACAATATAAAGGCAAGGTAGTCTATTTGGATTTTTGGGCAAGCTGGTGCAAACCTTGTATGGAACAAATGACACATGCACCTCAACTCAAAGAATACTTTAAGGAACAGGATGTAGCCTTTGTTTATTTGTCCTCGGATGATTCAGATGGTCAATGGAAAAAAAATATTGCAAAACTTCAAGTTGGTGGTGACCATTATCTAATGGATGAAAACCTAAAAGATTCTGCTTACACACGATTACTCGTAACAGGTTTGCCCCGCTATGTAATAATAGACAAAGAAGGAGAAATTGCAGATGGAGATGCCAAACGTCCCAACAATATTGCTCTCAGATATGACATCAGTCGATTGTTGGACAAACCGATTGGCACTGAAAAATAAACCTATAGGAAAACTCATTCTAATGCCTATAGTTTAGTACCACCTATTTCACCTGTTTTCTTAACTTCAATCTCACCGAAAAAGGAACAAAAAGCGTACTTTTGTGTTCTTTTTCTTCAAACAATACAATAACAAATCCCCTAATAGCATGAACTTCAAACTCACAGAAGAACACCTAATGATTAGAGATGCGGCAAGAGATTTTGCCGAAAATGAATGTAAGCCTGGTGTAATAGACCGTGATACCCACAAAACTTACCCAGCCGAACAAGTCAAAAGAATGGGCGAACTCGGTTTTTTAGGAATGATGGTTGATCCCAAATATGGTGGCAGTGGTTTGGATACCATTTCCTATGTCTTGGCTATGGAAGAAATCTCTAAAATTGATGCTTCTTGTTCCGTTATTATGTCGGTCAACAACTCACTCGTTTGCTGGGGACTTGAAACATTTGGAAACGAAGCACAAAAAGAAAAATACTTAACTCCATTGGCTACGGGTAAAATGGTTGGTGCCTTTTGTCTTTCTGAGCCAGAAGCGGGATCAGATGCCACAAAACAACGAACAACTGCCATTGACATGGGCGATCATTATGTCCTAAATGGCACCAAAAACTGGATTACCAATGGTAGCACAGCAGGGGTTTATTTGGTAATTGCCCAAACAGATTCAGAAAAGGGACACCGTGGAATCAATGCACTTATTGTAGAAAAAAATTGGAAAGGCGTAAGTCACGGTGCAAAGGAAGACAAATTAGGAATCCGAGCATCTGATACCCATTCCGTTATGTTTCAGGATGTGATTGTCCCCAAAGAAAACAGAATCGGAGAAGATGGCTTTGGCTTCAAATTCGCCATGAAAACCCTTTCGGGAGGTCGAATTGGTATTGCAGCTCAAGCACTTGGAATCGCTTCTGGAGCTTATGAATTGGCATTGGCTTATTCCAAAGAAAGAAAGGCATTTGGTAAACCTATCAGTCACCACCAAGCAATTGCTTTCAAATTGGCAGACATGGCTACCGAAATTGAAGCAGCTCGCCTTCTTTGTCTCAAAGCAGCCTACCTCAAAGATACCCACCAAAACTACGATTTAGCTTCTTCTATGGCAAAAGTTTTCTCGTCAGAAGTAGCGATGAAAACGACCACTGAAGCGGTACAAGTACATGGAGGCTATGGGTTTGTGAAGGAGTACCATGTAGAGCGTTTGATGAGAGATGCCAAGATTACACAGATTTATGAGGGAACTTCAGAAATTCAAAGAGTAGTCATTTCAAGAACTATTTTGAAGGACTAAAAAACAAGTATTTTTTTGAAGAAAGAGGAACTTCCAAAGTTTATAGAACGTTCAAAAAACGTGTTCTAATGTAAACTTTGGAAGTTTTAGTTTTTGCATCATTCCATTGCAGGTAAATTCAACCTTCCAAAATCTAATCTCTTTTCCAATACCATTAAATCCTCAAAACTTTATGTCGAGCGTAAACCCCAAAATTGAAGCAAGTTGGCTAACTGCCTTAGAAAAAGAATTTCAAGAGCCTTATTTTGCAGGTA
>JBGCDY010000535.1:0-6816 GCA_045105835.1 Chitinophagales bacterium | reverse complement strand
TAATGGGTAAGGTAATGAATGAAAATTAAAAATTCACTTGACAAGCAAGTAAGGAATGCGGAAGAAATAAATTTACACTCTTTATTCCCCCTTTGAAGGGGGTTGGGGGATGTTCAGCTCTAAAAAATGTAAATTTATTTTTGTAGCGTTCCTATATTATAAAATTCCAATTGTTAAAATGAATTTTTCAGACTACTAAATGTTTGAAATCGCATTATACCCAATCTTAGACATTTTACCAACATTCAAAACAATTTTGTGTTCATTTCATCACTAAAACTGTATATTTACGACTACAAACATTATTTCAAGCCCAAGCAAACATTTACACATTGAAACTACTCAACCATAAACATCTAAATGATGAGGTTTTATGGCAGCAATTCAAGCAGGGAAGTAGAATTGCTTTTGCCCAACTGTTTAAGAAATATTATGCAGATTTGTATAAATATGGTCTTCATTTAGTGAGGAATAGAGAAGAGTTTTTGAAGGATACCATTCAGGACTTATTTGCAGACTTGTGGGATAAAAGAGAGAAATTGGGAAATGTACAGCATGTGAAAACCTATCTTTTTAGGTCGTTTCGCCGAAATTTGTTGAGGGGATTGAAAAAGCAGCGGAGGTTTGTTTTCTTGTTTGACAATGCCGAAATTCAACCGAATGCTTTTGACCTGTCTATGGAGGATTTGATTATTGCAGGTGAAATGAGTCGTGAAAAACGATTGAAAGTAGCGAAGGCGATTGAAGGCTTGACGACTTCCCAGAGGGAAATTATCTATTTGAAATTCAGGGATAACCTTGATTACGAGGAAATTGAAGAGATTACCTCTTTGAAATACCAATCTATACGGAATTCTGTGCATCGAGCGTTGAAAGTATTGAAAGAAGCCAGTAGGTAATCAATAAGCAAATATTGAGTACATAAGACAATTTTAGCCCTCCTTTAGAGGGGGATAAGTAACGAATGACTGGTCTTTAGGTGGTCAATAATAGTCGATGTTTCTAAATTCATGAACAAATACCTTAACTATTCTACAGAAGATTTTGCGGCTGATAATCATTTTAGAAAATGGATATTGGGAGGAGGAACAGCAGAAGAATTTTGGCGGCATTTTTTGATGACTTACCCAGAAAAAAAAGAATCCTTGCGTATTGCTGCCCAGATGGTTCGATTACTGCAATTTCAAAACGCAAGCCCTGCGATTCCTCCTGTTGAAGAAGAACTTCAAGCTACATTTCGGAAAATAAACAAGCAAAAAACTTTTGTGGGTAAATCATTATTCAGGTATGCTGCTGCAATCGTATTGATTTGTTTGGTGGGTATTGGATACCTGTTTAATAGCTCTGGTGTGATTGTTCATTCCACGGATTTTGGTGAGAAACAAAACGTGGTATTGCCTGATGGGTCGGAGGTGATTCTCAATGCAAATTCAAGTATTGTGTATGCCAAAAACTGGGAGAAATTGCCGCTGCGAACAGTGGAATTGAAGGGCGAAGCTTTTTTTGAAGTGGTTCACCAACCAAACGATGCAAAATTTGTGGTTCAAACAGGAAGTTTTGAAGTGGAAGTAATTGGGACGAGTTTTAATCTGGTCAATCGCCCGAATAAACATCAGGTGATGTTGAAGGAAGGCAAAATAGATGTGCATTTCGCAAATGATTCTGATGAATTGGTGTCTTTTTTGGACGAAACAGCTGTGGAAGAAGTGCAGAAAAGTAATACATTGAAGTTGTCGCCCAGCCAATTGTTTGAAGCTGCAATAAAAGAACGAAAATGGGTTCACAAAAAAGTAAACCCTTCAAATTATACTGCATGGCTGTCCAATAAATTTGTTTGTGACCATTTGCCGCTATCCGCTTTGGCTGCTTTTATTGAAAATAATTATGGTTGGGAGGTCAAGACAATGGATGTCGAACTCCTTGACAAAGAAATCAATGGAACGATTCCTTCCAACAATATAGATGTTTTGTTGGATGCACTGCCCCTTATTTTGGATGCCCGTATGTTGGTAGACAAACAAAAGAAAGAAATTATTTTCAGCTCCAATCCATCCTAAAGCCCGTTTTCCCCGTCTTAGTAGAAAAAATACGAAACATTATAAATAACAGACATTTTTTGGGGGCTTCCACCAAACTGATTTGCTGTGTTTTTTTCTCCTTTTTTTGCAGCAATTTCACTGCTTCAGCAAAGGAAATCAAACAAGCTGTGCTTAGTATTGCCCAAACCGTTGACTTGAAAGATGTCTTGTTTGAGATTGAGTCTCATTTTGAAGTGTCTATTTTGTACCAAAGTCAAATCGTTGAAGGGCTAACAATTGATTCTTTTGAATTTGAAGAAACGCTCCACAAGACTTTGGGAAATCTACTCCAACCTTTTAGCCTAAAATTTCAGGAGGTGAACGAATATACCTTTGTGATTTTTTCTACCAAACCCAAAATCCAAAAAACAAAAGGCATCGTTCAAGGCAAAATCACGAATCTCAATGGGGATGCGTTGGAGGGAGTGAATGTGGTTCTAAGCGGAACACAAATGGGCGCACCAACGGACAAAGACGGCAAATTTGAAATCAAAAATATCGAACCAGGAGACTATATTTTGTCGGCTTCTTACATCGGTTTTTTGCCAAATGAACAAAAAATTAAAGTACACGCCAACAAGTTTACAGAAGTCAGTGCTTTTTTGAACGAGGATTTTTTGGAGCTGAAAAATGTGGTGGTGACGGGAAGTCGGAGTAGTATCAGTAAAATAGAATCGAGCATTGCATTGACTACTTTGAATCCTTCTTTTTTGGACAAAATCGCCCCTCGAAGCACTGCCGATGCGCTGCAATTGATACCTGGGTTTTATGTAGAAAGTTCGGGAGGTGAAACGACCAATAACTTGTTTTCGAGGGGAATGTCTGCCGAAGGGAGTTTTCAATATGTTGTTTTGCATGAAGATGGTTTACCCGTTTTTGAAGCGGGAAATGTGGGTTGGGCATCCACTGAAAATTTCACCCGCATTGATTTGAGTTTGAAGAAAATTGAAGCCTTGCGAGGTGGTTCTGCCAATATTTTTGCAAGCAATGCGCCTGGAGGACTTATCAATTTTATCAGTCACACGGGAGAAGAACATGAAAATTCGGATAGATTGAAGGGCAAAGTTCGACTACAAACGAGCGATTTTGGACAGCTTAGAACCGACCTCAACATAGGAGGGAAACTATCTGAAAATACATTTTTCAATTTAGGTGGTTTTTACCGAAGGGACAATGGCATCCGACGAGCAGGATTCACTGCCAATAATGGGGGGCAAATCAAGGCGAATATGACCCGTAAATTCAAGAAAGGATATGCCCGTGTGTATGCGAAATACTTGAATGACAGAAATATTTTTTACCTCCCAATTCCGCTTCAAAACACTGAAAAGCCAACTCCTCTCAAAGACTTCAACCCAAACTATGGTACGATGAGTGCCCTCCAACAAACAACAGTCAGTTTTCCCACACCAGAGGGCCCTAAGACTTATGATTTGACAGATGGATTTCACAGTGATGTGAGATATGTAGGTACTGAAGTGTCCTTAAATTTCTCGAAAGGCTGGACACTCACAAATAAAAACCGCCTTAGTTATATCGACAAAGGAACCGATGCGATTATCTCCGTTTTTGAGCCTGTCAGTGCTGCAAAATATGCCGAAGAAAAAATGGAATCAATTGTCGGGGCAGCAGAATATCAATATCACTACATCAATAGCAATGAGCCTTTTAATGAAAGTTTTGTGGATGGAAATGGTTTGGTGAGTGAACAAGGTTGGTGGCACAATGACCTGCAAATGAGGAACTTTATTAACAGTTTGGAGATTAGCAAAAAATGCAAAAATCACACCTTTACCACAGGGGCTTATTTTAGCGAATTTAGTGTGAATACCCAAAGGCACTGGGCAAATTTGTTGATAGATGTTACAGATGAAAATGCACAAAGACTGAACTTGGATTTTTATGATACGGATGGAAAACGTATAGGAACAGCTACCCACAATGGATTCACGACCTATCAAGCCTTCGGTGTTTGGGAAAACAATACAGGAAGAGCAAAAGTTTGGGCGTTTTTTGGAGATGAACAATGGAAGGTGAATTCCAAACTAAGCATCAATGCTGGTTTGCGATACGAAACGCTTTCAACAACTGGGCGTATCGAAAATACTGCTGTTTTCGACCTTAATCCTTCCGACGGTTCTTACCAAAATCCCGTCTTGGCAAGTATTCTTTTTGGGAATGAAACCTTTGAGGAATACCGTTGGAAATTCAATGATTTTGCGGCTTCAATGGGGGCAAATTACAATATCAGTGAGGATAAATCCATTTATACCAGAGCTTCAAAGGGCTTTCGAATGCCTGATTTTGACAATTGGCAGGCACAGCAATCAGAGGGAGGGCAAACGGAATTGGTCTTGTTATTGGAGTCAGGCTATAAATATTCTTCTCCAAAAATTGCGTTTTTTGGTGCATTGTTCTATACTTCAATAGAGAATCAATTGACCACAGATGAATCTTTGGACACTTTGGGGAACGTACTTCCTTTCCGAACGAGAGGCTCACAAACGATTGGTACAGAGCTGGAAATAAGCAGTCGCCCATTGAAGAATTTGAAATTGGATGTAAAAGCAACTTTTCAACAAGCTACCTACAATGTAAAAAGCAAAGACGAACTGCCCAATCTTCCGTCAATTGACGGGAATCAAGTCAAACGCATTCCCAATGCATTCTTCACCTTAATGCCTTCCTACGAATACAAAAAAATGAAGCTGTTCGGAACCATTCAATACTTTGGGCATAGATTCAGTGATGAGACGAATACGGCAGATTTGCCCGCCTTTACGAGCTTCAATTTGGGGGCAAGTTGGGACATTCCCCTCAAATCACAAGAACAAACACTTTCGTTTTTGATACACATCCAAAACCTGACGAATGGAATCGGACTGACGGAAGGAAATCCAAGAATTATTGGTGCAAGAAGAGCCTCTACTCGGATGGCACGCCCGATTTTGGGACGTTCGATTATTGCATCAGCGACGTGCAGTTTTTGATTCGTAATAGTGGTAGCCTATCGCTAAAAAACAAAGTAGCAAGCCCAAGGACTCTCTACTTTTCTCGATAAAAGGCTTGTCGGTTTTCATGGATTCTATCAGTTCTCCGAACTCATGTTGTGTAATCCATTCGATTACGCTTGGGAATAAATACATGAAACCTCCAAAATACAGTATCATCATAGAGAGCAGCATTGCTCTATTGTACTCCTTGAAAACGCCCAAAAGAGAAATACCCCCAACAATTCCGTATATAAAAAACCACAAAGCCCCATCAGGGTCGTTGTATTGTACGGCTGCAAAGGCAAAGAAAAATAAGGCTAAAACAATGTTAATAATACGTGCATTCATATCGAGATTTCTTTCTACACTGCAAAAGTACAAATCCTATTCCAAAAGAGATACTTTAGTTGTTTGTTCTATTTTTTTTAATGTTTGTCTGTTGATACAAGGTGGCACTAATTTAAGTGGCAAAGGGTAAAACTAAAAATGATTTTCCAGAAAAATAAGGTGTTATCTTAGTACCTCAAAACAAAAATGCTATCTTTTCACTTTGATTTACATTTTAATGCTCATTCGTCCCCATGACCCTTTTCCAAAAACACCAAACGGCTCTCAACAAAGCCGTTGCAGCCACCCAAAGCCGAGAATTTTACTATCACCATCCTGAACACCACAACGCCTATCCCAAAGAAAAAGCGAAGGAAGGCTACGAAGCCTTTGAAGCAAAAAGAGACAAACCCTTTGGGGAATTGCTGCAAACAGGTGGAACAGATTGGGTAGGAAATGAAGAATCTCCTTTTTGGCAAAAAACATTGGGCATCACTTATCCACAAACGCCCATTGAAGTCTTGATAAACAATGCCCAAACCGCCTTCAAAACTTGGCGCAAAACAAGTATTGAAGAAAGAGCAGGCATTTTGATGGAAAGTATTGAACGCATTTCACAACGGTATTTTGAAATTGCATACAGCACCCAACACACTGCTGGACAATCTTTTGGGATGTCTTTTCAGGCATCAGGACCACATGCCACCGATAGAGCCGTTGAAGCCATTGCGATGGCATACCAAGAATTGACCCGATTTCCCCACGAAACGAAATGGGAAAAACCAATGGGACGCACAAAGATTTCCCTACAAAAAACATTTTTACCGATTCCCAAAGGCATCGGATTGTCTATTGGTTGTTCAACCTTCCCTGTTTGGAACAGTGTATCGGGATTGTATGCCAATTTGATGGCGGGAAATGTGGCAATTCTCAAGCCTCACCCGACAGGTATTTTGCCAATTGCGATTTACATTGCAGAACTTCAAAAGGTGTTGCAAGAAAATGGTTTTTCTTCCAATACGATTCAATTGGCAGTGGATAGCCCTTCAAATTTAATCACCAAAGAATTAGCCGAACATCCTGCGGTGAGGTTGATAGATTTCACAGGAAGCAGTGAGTTTGGGAGTTATATAGAGTCACTGCAAAGCACAAGTAAAGAAGTGTTTACTGAGAAAGCGGGAGTCAATTCCATCATCATAGATTCTGCGCCCAATTTGCGGCAAGTGATGCGAAATTTGGCATTTTCACTATCGCTTTATTCAGGGCAAATGTGTACTGCTCCGCAAAATATTTTCATTCCCAAAACGGGAGTACAGGAGGGAGATGAACTTGTTTCTTATGAGCGAGTGGTGGATTTACTTCAAAACGAGGTTGCCGCCCATGTATTGAGTCCAAGAATGAAAGTAACCTTAGGAGCA
>JBGCDY010000534.1:0-5554 GCA_045105835.1 Chitinophagales bacterium | reverse complement strand
TGCCAGATGTAAAAAATGATTTCATTGCCCCGCATAATTCCCTCACAATAGCCACCATTGGTTCGCCCGACCAAAATAAATTCATCAGGAGCTAAGGCTTCTTCAAAAGAAAAGTAAAAATATCCGCTGCCAGGTTTGTCCCAAGCACAAGGTTCTTCGGCAGGGTCAGATTTTGCAAAATGAATGTAGTCGGGGAGTTTTTGCCACCGCTTGTTTTCTTGGGAATAAACGGTGAGGTAATACACCCAATCGTCGAAGCTGATTTGCACGACGGCTTCTTCTGTTTCGTCTCCAAATAGGTTTTTGTAGTGGATTTGGACATCCATCGTTTTGTTGTTTAACTCACTAAAATCATCCCCACTTTCATTGTCACCTTCTCCATAATAGAGGTTGTCCCAATCCAAAAAATTTAGGTGTTCAAACAAGAAAAATTGGAGTTCCACATTGGAATTGAAGGACAGCAGTTTCTCTTTCAAATCTTCGGGTTTGTATTGTATTTTGTTGCGCCGCTGTAAGGAGAAAGGGTAAGACTCTGTTCCGTTTTTGAACTCACCGTCTCCTATTTTTACTCGACTCCGCCAAGTTCCTACCAGACGGGTGTTGCCAACATATCTTCCCGTAAAAATACCTGCTTGCTTCCATTCTTCAAAAGTATAGCCATTGTAGGCGGCAATATCGTCGTTGATGGCTTCCAGTAATTCAAAGCTGCCATCCTTGCGGAGTGTACCCTTGAGGCCGATTATTTTTTTGTATTTATTGTAGTAGTAATTACCAAATACCTCTTCCCCATTTCGTTCCAAAATCATGGTGATGGGAATGTTTTTGTTAATGACTCCTTCAAAAACCCATACAGAAGGGGAGGTAGTGTTTTGTGCAAATATCCCTAGCGAACAAACAAGTAAGGTTGCAGTAATTAGTAGGTTATTTTTCATGGTGTCTGATTTAGAGATAAAACAAAATAAGGGATTTTACAGAAAAAAATAAATATTGAAGGAATAAAATGCAAAATTTGTTTGTCTAAGAATCATCATTGAAGTATTAACCATATGGAACTTAGAATGTTTTTTCTTCTCTTTTTGGACTGCTGAAATGAAAAAAGTTTAGACCTCTTTAATTTATATTCAGTCACATAGAATTCATATCACCTTCTAAAAGTATCTCAACAATATGGACAGACGAAGTTTACTCAAAAAACCTTTTGCTGCAATAAAAGGTAATTCCACCCCAAAGGAATTGACTTCAACCGAAACCCCTAAAACGGTAGAAAACCCCCTCGAAAACAAGCACTTCAATACCCAACTCCCCAATACTGCTCGTTCAATGGCAGGTTTAGAGCCTTATACAGGAGAATTTGGAGAGGAACAAGCAGGGCATTTATTGCGAAGGTGTATTTTTGGGACAAGCCAAACGGAGGTAAAAGAAGCCGTAGAAAGAGGACTGCAAAAAACGATGGAATTGTTGTTTGCAGAACAAGAAAAGCCAGCTCCCCCCATCAATTCTCAATATGAAGATGACCCCAATGTGCCTATTGGTGAAACGTGGGTGACAGCTCCCATTACACAAGGTATCAATGGCGTTCGACGTGCTTCATTGCAAAGATGGTGGATGGGTTTGATGCTGAATCAAGGGATTAGTATTAGAGAGAAAATGACCTTGTTTTGGCACAATCATTTTGCCCTTGAAGCAGCTGTGGTAAGTGAAGCAAAGTCAGGTTATTACTATTTGGACGCACTCCGAAACCATGCACTCGGAAATTTCAAAACCCTTGCGGAAGAAATCACTATCAGCCCTGCGATGTTGCGTTATCTGAATGGAAATCAGAATGTAAGACAAGCTCCAAATGAGAACTATGCACGAGAATTGTTTGAGTTGTTTACCATTGGCAAAGGGCCTTTGGTAGGAAATGGAGATTATACTTATTACACCGAAGAAGATGTAATAGAAGCTGCCAAAGTTTTGACGGGATGGAGAAATAGATTGACGACGGATACGGGCATTCCTGGTTCTTACTTTACACAGAACCGTCATACTTTGGGAAGCAAACAATTTTCGCATCGTTTTGGAAACCATGTCATTGAAGAAAATGGGGAGGATGAATACAAGGATTTAATCAACATGATTTTTAGCCAAAGGCAGGTGGCACGTCACATCAGCGAAAAGCTCTATCGTTGGTTTGTGTATTACGTGATTGATGAAGCTGCCTATGCCAATGTCATCGAACCGATGGCGGATATATTGATAGCAAATGATTTTGAAGTTGAGCCTGTATTGGAAGCCTTGTTGAACAGTGAACACTTCTTTGACCCCATCAATTATGGAGTAATCATCAAGAACCCCGTGGATTTTGTAGTAGGCTTGGTGAAAAATTTTGATGTTGCCTTTCCTGCATTGGAGGGAGAGGATTTGCTTACCAACTACAGCTTGTGGATCACTTTTGTAGGAGCTGCTCAACAATTTCAAATGACTTTATTGAATCCCCCAAGTGTAGCAGGTTGGATAGCCTATTATCAAAGCCCCCAATACTATCAGTCTTGGATTACGTCCGTTACCCTACCTCAAAGAATTGCTTTTGCTGAAAGATTATTGACCACAGGATATGCGAGGAATGGGTTCAGGGTGATTATTAGACCCTTGGCTTTTATCACCCAAATTGAAGGGGCTGATGACCCCAACGAATTGGTGCGAGGACTTGCTCGAATATTGTTTCCAAAAGCATTGGCAGAAGAGCAGTATGTTTATTTGAAAGAAGTATTGATTCCTGGAATTCCAGATTATGAATGGACGATTGAATACAATGAGTATTTGGGAAATCCTGACAATGCTGTATTGGCAGCAGGGATTTATACCAAACTTCTTGAACTGTTCAAAACAATGCTCTCTTTGGCGGAATATCAGCTCTCTTAGAGAAGTGTGAGCAGAGAAGTCAGAAGAGGGACTTATGGTTTTAATTCTCTCCTTTCTGAAACGTTATTTTAAATTCTTAATCCTTTTAATTCTCGACAGGTAGAAATAAAACGAGGTGTCTTTTATCTTAGGATTGCTTCAAAAATAAACTTACAAAGTTCTGTTTGCAACAGACTGATTGTGAAATGTATTTTTGATTTTAATTCTTATTTTAATTTTCATTCGTTCTTTTGGTCTTTCTACTTATGTCTAATATTATCCATTATCATGAAACGAAGAAAATTTCTTAAAAATACCCTAACCACTGCAATAGCCACACCCTTATTCCTCAATGGGCAAGCAGTTAGCGGGCTGACCAGTCCCATTTTAGATGCCGTTTTGAAGAATGCAGACAATGATAAAATCCTAATTCTTATCCAATTGAATGGCGGAAACGATGGCTTGAACATGGTCATTCCTCTTGACCAATACTCCAATCTCATGGCAGCCCGTAGCGATATAGCTTTGCCCGAAAGTAGTGTCCACAAACTCACCGACAAAACGGGATTGCATCCCATCATGGAAGGTTTTCACAGCCTCTATGACCAAGAAAAACTGGCAGTCGTACAAAGTGTGGGCTACCCAAACCCCAATTTTTCACACTTTCGGTCAACGGATATTTGGACATCTGGCTCGGATGCAGATGAGTTCTTAGCCACAGGTTGGTTGGGGCGATACTTCGATATCAATCACCCTGAATACCCGAGCAACTATCCAAACGAAGATATTCCTGATCCTTTGGCGATTAGTATAGGTTCGATAGTCTCCAATACTTGCCAAGGTCCTGTTGCCAACTTTAGTATGGCAATCAATAACTTGGAAGAATTTACCCAGCTATTGACCGAAGGCACAGGCGCAACACCTGACACGCCTTATGGACACGAATTGGATTTTCTTCGATTGACCATGTTGCAGACCAATCAATACCTCGACACCATTCAAGCAGCAGCAGGCAAAGGCTCCAATATGACTTCTTTGTACCAAGATTTCAACAGTTTGGCGCAGCAATTGAAGATTGTGGCGCAGTTGATTTCGGGAGGATTGCAGACCAAAGTATATGTGGTCAATTTGGGCGGTTTTGACACCCATGCTTCGCAGGTCGAAGAAGCAGATACAACTCAAGGTGTACATGCCGATTTGGTGTGGCTGTTGTCGGATGCGATTGCAGCTTTCCAAGACGATTTGAAATTGATGGATTTGGAAGACCGAGTAGTAGGCATGACTTTCTCGGAGTTTGGTCGCCGTATTCAATCCAATGGAAGTTTTGGTACAGACCATGGGGCAGCAGCTCCAATGATGGTTTTTGGTACGCAGGTCAATTCCGAAATTTTTGGGGAGAATCCCGAAATTCCAGACCAAATTGATGTAAAGGACAGTGTGCCGATGCAGTTTGATTTTCGCTCGGTCTATGGTTCGATTTTGAAGGATTGGTTTGAAATCACAGAAGAGGATGTCAAAAATATTTTGATAGAAGACTTCCAATACATTCCAATTTTGAAGTCGGTCGCAACAGATATTGACGACCCCGATTTTATCAGCGGAACTTCTGCCCTTCAATTGCACAACAATTACCCCAATCCTTTTACTTCAAATACCACCATCTCTTTCAGCACTGCAAAGGCAGGTGTGGTAAGCATCAGTCTCTTCAATACGATGGGGCAAAAGGTAAAAGTTTTGGCAAATGAGTTTTTTGTGGCAGGTGACCATGAAGTCAATTTGTCGGGGCAAGGTTTACATCACGGCACTTATTATTGCCGATTGCAGGGGAATGGAGAGCAGAAAGTAAAGATGATTTATTGTGTGAAATAGGTGGTCGAAAATCAAAATTCAATCATTGCTGAACCTTATAGGACTTTTTAGACCTATAAGGTTTTTTTTGTAGAATGAAGTGCATCATATCTATGAGGAAAATAGTAATTTTGCCGCTGCTAAAAAAACTGGGTGTGCAATGCAGTCTTTTTATCTAAGATTTTGTCATTCAGTGTTTTATTTCATGGTTTGATAAACCGAAAATATTTTTAAAGATGAAAAAACACCTATTGATAGCTCTGCTATTAATGACGACTCATGTGATGGCTCAAAGAACGTTTGTTGGTCATGTCAAAAATGAAAACAACGAAGCTTTGATTGGAGTAAGTGTACTATTGCAAGGTACAGCGAAAGGAACTGTCAGTGATGTAGAAGGCAATTTTGTATTGAGTGAATTTCCTTCAACAGAAACAATGCTTGAATTGAGTTATTTAGGTTACGAAACACAAGAAATAACAGTAACCGCTTCTAATTCCAACATTGACATCGTTATGAAAGAGGATGTCTATCAACTGCAAGATTTTGTGGTCAGTGCCAACAAAAAAACACAAAGTTTGCAGAATGTTCCGATGGCAATCTCAACCATTTCGCCCGTTTTGTTGCGAAGGTCAGGAGCAAAAGGATTTCGGGATTATGCCACAGGTATTTCCAATTTGGCGTATGGAACACAGGGCAATGATGGAGGTGGACGCTACTCCAACGAGATTTCCATTAGAGGAATTTCTGGCTTCAATACCACTGCCATTTACCTCGATGACACGCCTTTGCCTGAAAACATTGACCCCAACTTGATTGATGTATC
>JBGCDY010000533.1:0-3442 GCA_045105835.1 Chitinophagales bacterium | reverse complement strand
GGGTCCTAGGTTCGAGCCCTAGCGGGCCCACCCTTTGTGAACACATCCTCAAACTTCTATTAAAAGTTGTTTGAGGATTTTTTTTTCCAAAAACTCTTCGTCAACAAGGCTTGAAACATAAACTCCAACTATAGGTTTTATATTCCTTCGCTTACTGTTTATTCCCAAGCTACCTCCATAAAGACTTCGTACATATCGACTTCAAATCGAAGGTTGTTCGGTTTTTCTGCCTCAAAATTATTGGGGCAAAAAGTGGTGTATTTCATGGCATGGTACTGAAGTGCTTCTTTGTTGAGGCAAAGCAATAGGTAGGAATCATGGTTGTTCACAATTTTGGGAAGCCGTTCAGCCCAAGAAACATTGCCTTTTCGCTGGTAATTTCCAAAATAACCTCTGGGACTATTGTAAATTTTACTGCGATCACGAATTCGTGAAATTTCGAGGTAAATGTCTTGAGAGTTGATGTCAGAATGAACACATTGTACGTTTATATCTTTGATAATCATGGTGGTAATGGTCTGGTCGTGGTTTTTGAGTTTTGCTAATCTTCATGGTTGCTGGATTCAATACAAAGAGGTACGTAATATTAAAGAAAAAATAGTGTGTTTCAAATTAGGACAAACAAAAAAACGAAAATCTTTTTTTTAAAGACTTTTCTGTGAGAATGATACGCTATTACATCTGAATTTTACTTCACTGATAGACATTTTTGTTCACCCTATTTTTTGCTTATGTTTGTAAAAACAAAAGTTTGTTTGGCTAAAATTGTAGAAGGGGACTATTGTAGTCTTTAGATATTCTGCGGAATTTGTCAGCGAATTAAGCAAAAAAGCCACTCAGTCATCACACATTTTTTTTACACGAAAACCTAAACCAGCAAAAAATGAAATTTTTATCCCTACTAATCACCTGCCTAAGTCTATTATTTATTAATGCTTCTGGAGGCTGCAATGACAATCGAGGAGGAGAGGACAAAAACCAAACGGAGCAAACCGTAAGTGGAAAAACTCCAAGTGTTGCTAAAGACTGTATTGACAAATCCAAGATAGACCGAGACGCTGTTTGTACAATGGATTATACGCCTGTTTGTGGCTGCAATGAAAAGACTTACTCCAATGCTTGTGCCGCAGAAAAAAATGGGCTGACTTCTTGGATTGCAGGAGAGTGTGGGAAACCCAGAACAAGTGACTGTATTGATGAGTCTAAAATAAATAAAGATGTCCTTTGTACAAAGGATTACACGCCTGTTTGTGGATGTGATGAGAAGACCTACTCCAATGTTTGTCAAGCAACAAGGTCTGGAGTATTGTCTTGGAAAGAAGGTGCTTGTGGGGAAAAAGAAAAGGATATGAGCAGCAAAAAATGTATTGACAAGTCTAAAATAGACAAAACCCGTCCTTGTACCAAAGAATACCGACCTGTGTGTGGATGCGATGGCAAAACCTACCCCAACAAGTGTATGGCAGACAAAGCTGGTCTGACGAGGTGGGTAAATGGTCCTTGTAGTAAGTAAAAAAATGAAGAGACTTTTGAAGTTGTACGTTTGAAGCGTTACTCTACAGTAAATGAGAGATAATTTTTTTCAAGAAACAAACTTCAAAAGTCCTTTCTTTTTGACCAACCTATGTTTTCAAAATATCAATTATTTCACCTTGATATTTCGGGTATTCCTTTTTTCTTTGAGGATTTCTTTGCCTCTCGTAAAGGCCCAATGTATGCCATAAGCTGCAATGCACAGCAAGCCAATGTAAAACAAGTAATCCAAGAATTTGAAAAATCCTACGACCACAACGATGACAATTCCGACGTACAACAGTGTTTTTGATCCCATTTTTGTTTGTTGAAAGGTTAATGTATTGGAAGTAAACGACCGCAGAAAAGCTGCAATGTCAGTAGATACTCCTACCTAAATAAATAACTATTCTCCATATAAAGTTCCCATTTTTTACTTAAAAAACCTTATCTTTTGAAGGAATCCGTTTTTTTAGCCTTTGAAGAACTTCTAAAATGAGGAATAAGTGATTCTTTGAAAATTGGGTGGATAATAGAAAAACTTTGGTCTTTCATTATTTCATTTCAAGCCATTTGGCAAAGGCCTCTACTTTATCTGGATTTTCATCGAGCCATTCTTGAGCGGCTCCATCTCCCGATATACTGATGTATTTGCAGTAGGTTTCGAAGTGTTCACTGTCGGCTATTTCGTAGAAAAAAGGAATGTAAAACTTCCACCAAATATTTTGTGTTTTGTCCTCTTTCATATCGTGCAGCATCTGAAAAACCCCCTTTGTATTCTCCACAAACATCTCCTCTTCACTTTTATCTTTATTTTCTTCGAGTGTTTTGGTCGCCTCAAGCATACTTATCATTAGTTCTGCCGCCATAAATTCTGAGTTGTGGTCGCCTGAAAAGGAAATATTGAAGGTGTTGGGCTGATCCTTGTCTTTTTTGACACTGTTGTTCATTTGTTCTTGAACCAAGGAGTAGGCATCTGCGGCTCTGGGACCAGTCGGTTCTAAAAATAAAAAATAGTGGAGAGACAAAAGGGATTGAATTTTTTTGTTTCGTGCAAGGTAAATATTGGCGAGCATCAAATGACTGCTTGAGTGACTGAGATTTAGGTCTATTGCACCCAGTAGATTTTCTTCCGCCTTATCAAATTTGTTGATTTTGTAGTAGTTCAAGGCGAGGTTGTAATAAAGCAGGTAATGTGGTTGGGTTTCTTTTATGGCTTCTTCAAATAATTTGATAGATTCCTTGGTCTTGCCCAATAAATCCAAAGATGATCCTTTGGTCACATACGCCATCCTCATATTGGTGGATTTCTGTTTGATGACCTTATCCGAATACTTAATGGATTTTTTGTAGTCTTTCTTGTGAAAATAAGTCAATGCCATCTCATAATTGGCTACTTCAGATTTTGGATCAATTTTCAAAGCACTCTTGTAGGCTTCAATGGCTTTTTCATATTCGCCTGCGTCGTGAAATTCAATGCCTTTTTCTATGATTGCTTCAATGTTTTCTTGTGCATAGATCGAACTGATGGACAAGAACAGCATAAGTGTGAATGTAATTTTACTCATTTTTCTTGGTTTTGATTGTTCTGTGAAACTCTTAGTAAATGATTTTAGAGTTTCTTTCAATAAAGATGTGATTACCTTTATTTGTGTAACGACTTTGACAATCAATTATTTTTGAACTTGATTTTTAGAGAGTAAAAAAAGTGTTTTTGTGTAAAATACTGTATGTTTGGTGAGTAATAGCTTGAGGTTGGGTACTGCAAAAAAAAATCACCGCCCAAGCTTAAGCCCGAACGGTGATTTTTGAGATCATAAGTAGAAAACATTTAGACGTTTTCTTTTGCTTGTCTATTGATTTGAACCAAGTAAAGTGTTCCCATAGTCATGAACAAAAGAGCCAAAACAATCAAACCCCATTCAGAAAG
>JBGCDY010000532.1:0-6590 GCA_045105835.1 Chitinophagales bacterium | reverse complement strand
AAAAGGAGCAATGTATTTGACCTTCTTACTTTGCAGGTGACCAATGAAATGCCATTTGATGTCTTTGGGCATCTGCTCGTATTTCTCCACCAATTCTTGCACTCGGTTTTCGCCAAATGTTTTATGTCCAGCATGGTAGAGTTCCAAAATGGCTTCAATGGGTTTGGTCTTTGAGACTGCTACGAGTTGCACGCCTTTTGGGGTGATTTGTGCTTTTATTTTTTGGAGTTTGCTTGTGTTTGGCATATAGTAGTGGTTTATTAGTGACTGGTAACTGGTAACTGGTAACTGGTAACTGGTAACTGGTAACTGGTTGTTCGATATTTTTAAAAACCTATCAACTAATCACCAGTCAGCCAATTACTAATTAATTAAATATCAATTTTCTCGTAAAAGACTTTTTCGGTCAATTCTGACCAAGCCTTGATTTTGGTTCTAAAGCCATGGAAAGAATCATATACTTTCTTGGCAAGCGGGTCACTCTCCACAAATTCTGCAACAACTTCATTCGTGTAAGTCCTCAATTGTTCAATCACCTCATCAGGGAATTTGCGAATTTCTACCTTTCCTTCGCTTTGGATTTTTTCGAGGTATTCTACATTCTTGGCTTCAAATTCGGACAAAACCCAGATATTGAGGCGCATAGAAGCTGTTTCGAGAATTACTTGTAGGTCTTTGGGGAGGGCTTCAAAACTTTGTTTGTTGATGCCCAATTCTAAAACCGTTCCCAATTCGTGCCATCCTGGGGTGTAGTAGTATTTGGCGATTTTGTGGAAGCCCATGCGGTAATCGTGATAAGGTCCAATCCATTCTGTTGCGTCAATGACCCCTCTTTCGAGGTTGGTATATAGCTCACTACCAGGCGATAATACTGCTGCGCCACCTGCTTTTTCCAATACCTTGCCACCCAATCCTGGAATACGCATTTTTAGTCCTTTTAGGTCTGCAATGCTGTTGATTTCACGGTTGAACCAACCGCCCATTTGCACACCTGAATTGCCGCCCAACATCGGAATGACATTGAAGGGCGCATAGATTTCACGCCACAGTTCCACACCGCCACCACTTATCATCCAAGCATTCATTTGTTGGGCATTCATCCCAAAAGGTATGGACGAAAAGAATTGAGCCGCAGGTACTTTTCCCGCCCAATAGTAGGATGCTCCGCTGCTCATTTCGACGGTACCACTGCTCACCGCATCAAAAGCCTCCAAAGGTGGAACGAGTTCGCCACCACCGTAAACCTTGATTTTCAGACGACCACCCGACATTTCCTTGACCCATTCTGCAAACATTTCTGCACCTTCGCCCAAAATCGGAAAACTGGGAGGCCAAGTAGTGACCATTTTCCACTTGTACTTTTTGCCTGCCTTTGCAGCGGGAGCATCCGAAGTGCCTCCACTACTTTCACTGCTACAAGCACTTACGATTGCTGGAATGGTGACAGCAGCTAAGGCTGTTTTCTTCAAGAAACTTTTGCGGTCGAGTTTGGACATATTACTAATGATGAATTATGAGTTTTCGTTTTGTCAGGCACAAAATAGTGTTTTTTCGAGTTTTGCCCTATTTTTCTTTTCCTTAACTTTGCTGCCTATGGGTTAAAATGAAAGAGTTGAATCAACCCACTGATTAACGAATGAAACACAAAATGTCCAAAAAAAATAAACAACGGATTGAAATTGTATTTGAAGATGATGATTTATTGATTGTCAATAAACCGCCTTCAATCTATACATTGCCAGACCGTTACAATCCCAATATCCCCAATTTGTACGGTTTTTTGCAGAAAAAGTATGGGGAAGTATTTATTGTGCATCGTTTGGATGCAGAGACAAGTGGTATTATCTGTTTTGCAAAAAACAAAGAAGCTCACAGAAAGTTGTCGCAGGCTTTTGAGAAGCGAAAGGTGGATAAAACCTATTACACCATTATTCACGGGCGATTGATTCAAAAGGAAGGAACGATTGACCTCAAAATCATGGAAAACCCAATGCGTCGGGGAACGATGCGGGCGAATAAAAGTGGGAAAAGGGCAATTACACACTACAAGGTAGTAGAAGAATTTAAAAGTTATTCAGCTGTTGAAGTTTTATTAGAAACAGGGCGGATGCACCAAATTCGAGTTCATTTTCAGGCGATTGGGCACCCACTTGCAGTAGATGCTGTTTATGGAGAAGGGGATGGTTTTTACCTTTCTTCGGTCAAAAAACGCTACAATATCAACAAATTGGATGAAGAACGCCCAACTTTTAGCCGCTTGTCTTTGCATGCTTTTCGCTTGTCACTCCTGCATCCTACATCGGAAGAAAAGGTGACTTTTGAAGCACCTTTGCCGAAGGATTTTGGGGTGATGTTGAAGCAGTTGCGGAAGTACAATAGTTTGGGGGTGTAGTTTGTTGGTGATTGGTGGATTGGTGATTTAATAAATAGTTTGTTCTTTTTTGATACTTTTTTGGTTCAAAAATATATATCGTATAATTACCAGTTACCAGTTACCAGTTACCAGTTACCAGTTACCAGTTACCAGTTACTACTTACCAATAAACTAACCAAACATATCCTTCAATTTACCGAAAAATCCCTTTTTGCCATCCTTTGATTTTGGCGGATTTTTAGCCAATTTTTCCTGACATTGCTCGATGGAATCTTCAATAGAGGCAATCAACATTTCATCCTCTGTCTGTTGGGCAAAAGGCAAGGCTGCTTGGTGTTGTTCGATGGCATCTGTCCATTGTTTTTCTTGCTCATAAAGATAACCTGCTTGGTAGTGAGCATCAGCCGTTTGCATGATGGCAGTTTTGTCTTCTGACTGTTGGAATGCTTCGGAAGCCTGTTTCAAATAAGGGATTGCTTGTAAATATTTGCCCCTTCCTTCCCAAACCTTTGCTGCCAAGGTCAATAAACCTCCTTGCAAGATGGGCTTATTTGCCAATTCAAATTGGGCTGCACCTTCTTCAAAAGTATTTGCAGCTTCTTCTGTTTTTTGAAAGTGCATCAACAATCGGGCAAGCGATTCGTAGTAATTGCCCATTCTTTCGTGGTTGCCTCCTGTTAGCTTCAAAGCCTTCAATCCGTTCCTAAAATGCTCAAAGGCAGTTTGGTAGTCTTGTTGCATACTTGCCAATTCCCCCGCAAAACCATAGAATCTGCCTACTTCCTTCCAGTCCTCCGTAGCCTTGGTACTTTCGATACATTGTAGAATCAACTTATCTGCGTCTTCCCCTCTGCCTTGTTGTGCATAGACGAGTGCGAGTTGTCTATTGGCTTTGTTCAGGTCGGTTTTGTCCTGTCGCAATAGGTAAATTTGGATAGCCGCATTGATTTCTTGTTCTGCTTCCTCTAATTGTGACAAGCCCAAGTAAGCGATGCTCAATTCGATGTGGGTTTCTGCCTTTTCGGTGCTCTCTGTGGTGTATAGAGAGAGGCTTTCTTGGAAGGATTTGGCAGCCTCTTCAAATTCTTCTGCCTCGACTTGTGCCTTACCCAAATCCAGTAAGAGGCTGGCTTTGAGTGAAATACTTTCTTCGGTTTCTATTGAAGGGATGGCAGTAATCTGGTCTTGAAGGGATTGTAAACGTTCTTGTTGTTCGATTGAAGTAGCTTCTTGTGGCATTTCTTTGTCTTTTTTTTAACGAATTTAGGCAAAATCTTTTTGTTCTGATGCTGTTTTCGAAATGGAGGCTTTGGCTTTGAAGCTAATGAATTATAAGTCAGTAGCTTGAATTTGTTGGTATTTAAAATTTAACTCTTTGAGAAATAGGAACGGGTTTTTCAAAGAAATGGTTCGTGTTATTTGAAAAAAAATAGGGGGAGAAAGCAGGACAGGGTATGCTAATGAACTGGTCTTCAAAAAACGTTGGTTCTTTGTTGCCCTTGCTTCTCCTACAACTTATCCCGCATTTTTGGCTCGAACAGGTAGGTAAATATCTGTTTCTGAGTCTTCACTTTGTCCTTCCTTGAATCGTTCATCGTAAAACTCAAAATCATAAGGCGCAGCAATTTCATAATCCGAATTGGGTAACCAAGTGCTGTAGATGTAATCGAATGTTTGAGAGATATTCGAAACGAGTCCTTTGTGGGTGAAAACGGCGTAGCGGTTGGGTGGAAGGGTTCTTGCAGAAGCAAAAATAGGAATGTTTTCCAGACTGCTGACTTCAACGGCAGTCATGTAGTGCCACTGTTTGGTTTTCATAAAACTGTCGGTATATACTTCCAATCCAAAGCACTGTTCTATGTTTACCCGATTGGGAATCTTGTGGATATAAGGATCAAACTCTTGCCACAGCTTGGGAATCATGGGGTCTTGGAGGAAATTTCCGAAGATGGACATACCGATTAGGTGAATCGTTCCTTTCTGGACAAACTTGATAGTAGGTATTTGAGACATAAAAATGAGCTTATGTTTTGAACTTGTCATTGATTGACCTCATTTAAACCGTATGAATTAATTATTTGTTCTTAATTTTGCTATGTTCTTATTTAATGCGAAAAAATATTCAGTGCATTATTTTACTAACCTACCCCACCCCCTTCCAAAAGGGGAGTAGAGGTCACTAAATATTTTTTCTCAATCAATTTTTTTAAAAAAATAAGTAATGATGAAAGGATTTTTTCAAATTTCGATTTGTTTGATGGTGTGTTTTTTATTCAGCACCTTCACCGCTGATGCTCAACTTAAAACTCCTGCTCCAAGTCCGATGAGTAAAATGGAGCAAACTGTTGGTTTGACAGATGTGACAATTGAATATTCTCGTCCAAGTATGAAAGGGCGAACTATTTTTGGTGACTTGGTACCTTATGGTACGATGTGGCGTACAGGGGCGAATGCTTCTACAAAATTATCTTTTAGCGAAGATGTGACCGTTGGTGGTCAAGAATTGAAGAAAGGAGATTATGCACTTTACACAATTCCTGGTGAAGCTGAATGGACAGTTGTTTTTCACAGTAACTTGGAACACTGGGGTGTTGGTGGCGACAAATACAATGCAGAAGAAGATGCAGTTCGTTTTACTGTAAAACCTTCAAAAATTGGATACAGCGTGGAGACTTTCACAATTGGTGTAAGTGACCTCAAAGCAGATGGTGCAAACATCAACTTGACTTGGGCGAATACAAAAGTAACGATTCCTTTGGCTGTGGGTACGACCAAATCTGTGATGGCTGCAATCGACAAAGCTATGGCTGGACCTGACTGGTATGCTTACTACCAATCTGCTCGTTTTTATTTAGAAAACGACCAAGATATCGCAAAAGCAAATGAGTGGATGTCTAAAGCTGTGGAAATGGGTGGTAATGAGAAGTTTTGGGTGATGCGTCAAGCGTCTTTGATTGAAGCCAAAATGAAGAACTACAAGGCTGCAATTGCTACGGCTGAAAAGTCTTTGGAGTTGGCTGAAACAGCTGGCAATAAAGGATATGTGAAAATGAATACAGAGTCTATTGCTGAGTGGAAGAAAATGAAGTAATGGAGAACTTAGATAGTTTTTGAAATAATAAACCCTCTTCTGTGAATTGTGCAGGAGAGGGTTTTGTTTTTTCATCAAGGCTTTTTGTTTGAAGCTGTCAATGGAGACAACGGTAGTTTCATATTTTAAGATTATTCCCATTTCATGATGAAAGCCTGTCTTTTGAATACTAAAACTACCGTTGTCTTTTATCCCATATTGATGAAAAATTATGTACTCACCTATACTCCTCCAATAAATCAACCAACTCCTGCACTTCAATTGAAGTAGTCGCATAATTGGTGATACAAACCCTCAATGTTGTTTCACCTGCAATAGGGTAAACAGAAAACCAAGCTTTTCCTGAATTGACCACTTTTTCGACCAAATTGGAAGCCGCATCGGGATTTGATTTGAAATCTGGGTGTGTAAAACAAACAATGGGTAAGTGAGTGTCATTTTTGATTGCCCAACCCTTTTCTCTTAGCAAATCTCGAAGCAAATTTCCCATTTCAATTTGATGGTCAATCGTTTCTTCATATCCTTTCCAACCATAAATGGCAATCGGGAGATATGTTTTTAAGCCAATAAAACGCCGAGACCATTGGATGGAATGCGTATAAGGGTCGGTGACCACTGTTGCATCTCCATCTTTGGGCATGTATTTGGTTTTGATGCCAAAAGATTGGTGGAGAATATTGGTTTTTTTGGTCAAAAAGAGACTTGCACCCATTGGGACAGAGAACCATTTGTGAATGTCCAAGGTGATGGAATCACTTAGCTGGATTCCTGCAAGGTGACTCTTGTATTTTTGTGAAATGACAGCTGCCCCACCATAGGCTGCATCTACATGAAACCACAAATTTTCTTGATTGGTAATTTGATACAAAGCCTCCAAATCATCAATTGCGCCTACGCCCGTAGTGCCTGCTGTTCCGATGACCATAAAAGGTTGATGTCCATTTTGGCGGTCTTTTTTGATTTGTTCTTGTAGCAGTTCTGTGTTTATTTGAAGAGCCTCATTTACTGCAATAGACCGAACCGCTTGTGTGCCCAAACCCGTTGCCTTTGCAGCTTTGGCAATCGAATGGTGCGACTCTTGTGAGCAATAGATAATGGGTAGTTTGCCAATTCCAAGAATTCCCT
>JBGCDY010000531.1:0-2257 GCA_045105835.1 Chitinophagales bacterium | reverse complement strand
CGGACGGTTCAATGTTCCCAAAGGACTCATTTCGGTCATTCCCCAAGCATGAAGCAAGTCAATATCGTGTTTGTCTCTAAATGCCTTCAACATAGACATTGGCGCAGCCGAACCACCGACAATCACTTCCTTGACCGTCTCCATTTTTTTGCCAACAGTATCGGCATAGTTCAATAGATTTGTCCAAACCGTAGGCACTCCAGCCGCAAGCGTTGCTTGGTATTTTTCGATTAATTCAAAGGTGCTTGCTCCGTCCATTGCCTTACCAGGAAACAACAAAGTCGCTCCTGTCATAGGGCCCAAATAAGCAATTCCCCAAGAGTTGGCGTGGAACAAAGGCACAACCACCAAAACGGTATCCTTTGCAGTCATTCCAATAGCATCGGGAAGTCCACCTGCATAAGAGTGCAACAAATTGGATTTGTGGGTGTACATGACACCTTTTGGATTCCCAGTTGTACCTGATGTGTAGCAAAGCGAAGAACCACTGTTTTCGTCAAATCTTGGCCAATCGAATTGGTCGGATTCCCCTTCAAGCAGGGTTTCGTAGCAATACACATTGGCAACTTCAGTTTTGGGCATGTATTTCTCTTCGGTCAATACGATATAGCCTTTCACCTTTGGGAAATGTTGGTGCATTTTTTCGACGATGGGCCAAAAAACTGGGTCAATCAAAATGTATTGGTCTTCTGCATGGTTGATGATGTAAATCAGCTGTGTAGGCGAAAGACGAGGATTGATGGTATGACAAACAAGCCCTTGCCCAGAAATTCCATACCATGCTTCCAAGTGTCGGTAGGTGTTCAGCGCAATAGTACCCACTTTATCACCAAATGCCACATTCAGTTTTTTCAAAGCATTCGCAAACTTGCGGCTTCTAAGTAGAATATCTGCATAAGTCGTTTCGTGGATTTCATCGTTTTCAACCAAACGAGTGATTACTTTTTGTCGTCCGTGGTATTTTCCTGCAAATTCGATACAACTCGCCAAATTGAAGGGAGTATTTTGCATATTGTTTGCCATAAGTGTTTGTTTTTGGAGTATGTTTATTGTTGATAATGGATGATTAATTAATACAGTGATTAGTAGATTAGTGACTGGTTATTAGTTTTTAAAGCTATTCATTGCCAGTGCTTTGTGTAAAAAAAGCTGCGTATTTAATTTTACTATACTAAGCTAAAAAAAAGTTTTTTGATAGGATGACAAAACTAAGGTAACATTCCCATGATTATTAGTAAGTTCCCCTCTTGGGTGAGGTGTCGGTTTTGAGACATTGTTAAAAAACTTTAGTTAGACTGTATTAACACACAAATTTGCAAAAATTAAATTGGAATTTAAAGGAGTGTTTGTTCTCCTGCAAAATATTAATAGACAATTTTTGATTTTAAGCCTTTGTCGTGTAAATGTAGGGTTGAAGTAGAAAAATAGGCTATGAGCTGCAAAACAATAAAAAGTAATCACTGTTTTAAAACAAAAAAATACTCTTCAATGAAGTTGAAAATATGTGGCATGAGAAATGCCAAAAATATTGCGGACGTTCTTGCATTGCAGCCCGATTATATGGGTTTTATTTTTTATGCAAAATCGAAACGGTTTGTGGGAGAAGATTTTGACGCTGCAATAACAGCCGTTATTTCTGCAAGTACACAAAAAGTGGGCGTTTTTGTCAATTCAGATTTTGACTACATCACTTCAAAGGTGGACAAGTATGGGCTTCAATGCGTGCAATTGCATGGAAATGAGTCGGCTGAATTGTGTCAAGAATTGAAGGGAAAGGGGATTGAAGTGGTGAAAGTTTTTTCGGTGGGAGAAGATTTTGATTTTGAAAAATTGAAGGCTTACGAGAACCACTGTGATTATTTTTTATTCGATACCAAAGGAAAAGACCCTGGCGGCAATGGTGTGACCTTCAATTGGCAAGTTTTGGAGAACTATCCCTCTTCAAAACCGTTCTTTTTGAGTGGCGGAATTGGTGTAGAACACCTACCTTTGCTTCAAAAATGGCAGCATCCACAATTGTATGCGATTGATGTAAACAGTCGTTTTGAAGTGAAACCTGCCGAAAAGAATGTCGAAAAATTGAGGAAATTGGTAGATGGAATTTATTCAAAGCAATGATTTCAGGCAACCTGAATCACAAGAAAAATTACAGACAGATTCAAATAAATAATTAATCATCAATTGCTCCGCCTTTTAAGGCGGTGTAGGAATAAAATGAAAATAATAGGGGCTTTAGCCATTTCATTGCAGTGGCTAA
>JBGCDY010000530.1:0-2686 GCA_045105835.1 Chitinophagales bacterium | reverse complement strand
TATTGGATGGGAGTAGATAAGGCTGCCATTGAAAATTACAACAACTACGAAAAATTGGTGATTGAAGACTGGCAAGAAGCAAATATCAGCAGTGCAATAGAGGCATATACACTAGGAAATATTACCTATTTTCCTGTGAATTTGCAGGGCGAAACCACAACGTATTTTTTTACAGATGCGACCAACAAAAATCGGTTTGAAGAAAAAAGAGCTTATACCAAGTTCTCCAATGTCAAAAGTGGGCAAGAGGTGAGAGCAGGTTATACCAAAATGGAAAAGCGAGCTTTGGCGGACACGATGTATATGTGTTTTCTAAACAAAAACAATGTCAGTGGAGTGAAAGTACATGTAAAAATGGCGGCATTGAAGCTGGCGTATGAGTATGAAGAACAAGAGGACAGTATGGTGATTACCCAAAAAGCACTCGCCATCAATACGAACGAAATGAGTATTGAAGCAGCCAGAGACAGCATTGAACAATTGAAGGCAGATTTGACAGATGCTGCTAAAAAAGTGGAAGAGGATTACCAAGCGGCTTTGACCAAATTGGAAGCTGATAAAACAGAACAATTGACAAAACTGGACGAAACCCAAAAAACACTGATAGGAGAGGAGGAGCAGTTGAGCAAACGAGAGGTAGATTTGGCAGACAGCCAAGCGACCAGCAAAGAGGATTATGTCAAGGAAGTGTTTGTACTTAGGGATAAATTGTCGAAAGTAGAAAAGGAATTGGAAGCCCTCAAAGGAGGAAGCCCAACTGACAAAAAGAAAAAAAAAGGCACAAAACAGTCTAAATCGAAAAGCCCTGAAAAACCCCAAAAAGGAGGAATCAACAATGCCTATGTGGGAGGAGACCTTGATTTTGGGTTTACCAACAATGCCGTAAACCTTCGCCTGAGCCCCTTCATTGCTTACTATCTGATACCCAAAATTTCAATTGCCATCGGACCAAAAGTAGAATACCGCCAGGATTTTAGAAGTGATAAAAATACTCAGTTCTCTTACGGCGGACGTGCTTTTGTGCGAGGTGATGTGACACCCAACATGTTTGCGCACGTAGAATTGGATGCAATGAGCCGTCTTGTGACAGTAGCCGACAGTTCGGCACGAGAGTGGAATTTGGGCTTACCGATTGGAGGAGGTTACCGTCAAAAAATTGCAAAAAATGCCTACTTCAATATTGCCTTCCTATTTGATGTGCTCAATCCGAAAGCCACTGCAAATCGCAATCCGTTGACTTTTAGAGGAGGCATCACCTATGATTTGGGGAAAATGGGGAAAGGAGGTATTTCAAAACTCAAAGACACCAAAATCCCAGAAGCACCTGCAATACCTACATTACCAGGAGGTTAATTCTGGAAGGCTATGACTCTGTGTTGAATACAAAAAAACAAATCAGCATGAAAAAAGACAACTTTATCCCTCTCATCTCCAATTACTGCGACCGTTGGTGCGAACGATGTGCCTTCACTACTCGATGCCGAGTCTATGCTTCGGAAGCAAAACAAACCGATGCTGAAAAGGACATGGAAAATCAAGTTTTTTGGAGTCGAATAGGTGAGAACTTTACAAAAGCACTCGAAATGTTGGATGAAATCCGCAAAGAATTGGGATTAGACCCCAATCACCCAAGTTTGGTAGAAGAAAGAGAGCAAGGTACAGATGACAGAAGGCGGATTCTGAAAACAGAACACCAAAAACTAACTCACCAAGGCACAGTTTATGGACGAGAGGCAAAAAAATGGTTTGAAGGCGAAGAGTTAGAGAGGCACTTCAAAGAGAAAGGTGTTGAATTCCAACAATTACACAAAATGGGGGTGAGTTCTGTTAAAGAGGAAGTTCTTGAAATACAAAATGCATTGAAGGTCATTCAATGGTACTTTTTTTTTATCAGCCCCAAAATTCAACGTGCCTTATCTGGCTTAGAATTCACATGGGGGATCGAAGAAGATCCCATCCAAAACGATGCAAATGGAAGTGCCAAAGTCGCTTTGATTGCCATCCAAAGAAGCATGGGCGCATGGGAAATTCTGCGAACACAATTCCCTGATTTGGCGGATGAACTGATTGATTTTTTGGTCATGCTCGAAAAAATAAAAACGCAACTAACCATCCTATTTCCTTCTGCTGCAGCATTTCATCGCCCAGGATTTGACGATTAAAATACAACAAAACACTCTTTTTTCGTGTTTATTCACCTCAATGTTTTCCCACTCACACTTTACATTGAAAAAACGCTTTCCATTGCAGCTCACTGCAATAAGCGACAAGACTTTAATCCTTAAAAAAACAAACCATGCGAAAAACGTACTTCAGTGGTATCGCTATGTGCCTATTCTTCAACTCCCTCTTCCTTCTGTTCACTTCCTCAACACTGCAAGCCCAAAGCCATCCTTGGCTCACCACCAGTTGGGATGTGATGTGTGCGAGTGATATGAAACAAACCCTACCCGACACTGCCGACTACAATTTTGAATGCAATCAAGATAATATTTCAGGAGCTGCAGCCAATGCTCGATATGACTTGAATGAAGCCAGTAAATGGTTCAAAGGATTGGGTTTTCGAGGGCCTGTCATCACTATCATGCCCCTCCTTGTTTTTGCTGGAGCAGGCAAAACCATTACCGACCCCAAGGCTGGAAGCCCAGTCAAGCATGTCAAAGGTCTTCAATACCTTGCCTATATT
>JBGCDY010000529.1:0-2785 GCA_045105835.1 Chitinophagales bacterium | reverse complement strand
AAATATAATGAGTTACGAATATAAACTTCCTTCCCTCGGCGATGGCGTTACAGGTCAGGTAACGGAGATTTTGGTCAAAGTGGGGGATACAATTGAAGAAGAAGACACTCTGATGATTATCAGTACCGACAAAGTAGATGCAGAAATGCCAAGCGATGTTTCAGGTACTGTTGAGGCTATATTGGTCAAAGAAGGAGATGAAGTCAATGAAGGACATTTATTGATAAAAATCAATACTGGTAGCGGTAGTGATGCTGCTCCTGCCCCTGCAAAGGAGGAAGCTCCAACAGCGAAAGTGGAAGAAAAAGTAGCAGTTTCGGCACCTGCTGTGGAAGTGCCTGAAACAAAAGAAGTAGCAGCACCAAGTCTCAATGGCAGTGGTGATTACCGCATGTCTCCTTTGGCGCGCAAAATCGCCCGAGAACTCAATATTGATACTGCTACACTAAAACCTTCTGGCAGCAATCGCATCAAGGCAGAAGATGTTTTGCAGGCTGCAAAGGCGAAACAAGAACAGGCAGAGAAAGCTGCAAAAACGGCTGCAAGTACTGGTGGCGGTGGTGTAGCGTTTCAACCTTTGCCCAACTTCGAGAAATTTGGAAAAGTGGAGCGCAAGGCGATGTCTCGCATCAATCAAGTGACTGCCCAAAACATGCACTATAGTTTTTCGGTTGTTCCTCATGCTTGGATTTCCGAAAAAGCGGACATTACCAACCTCGAAGCACTCCGCCAACAATACAAAGCAAGTATCAAAGCAAAGGGCGGAAGTCTGACGATTACGGCTATTTTGGTGAAAGCCATTGCAGTAGTTCTCCGAAAAATGCCTCAGTTCAATGCCAGTATTGACATGGAATCCAAAGAATTGGTTTTCAAAGATTACATCAATATTGGGGTGGCTGTGGACACACCGAGAGGTTTGTTGGTTCCTGTGATTCGAGATGTTGACCGCAAGGGTTTGACCGAGATTTCAATCGAATTGTCGGAGCTTTCTAAGCGTACCCGTGAAGGTAAAAACAAGTTGACCGACATGGAACGTGGTAGCGGTAATTTCTCTATTTCCAATATTGGAGGAATTGGCGGTACGGATTTGAAGCCGATTGTCAATTCTCCTGAGGTGGCGATTTTGGGTATTACAGCTTCATTGATGGAACCTCGTTGGAACGGTACGGAGTTTTTGCCTAGATTGATGATGCCGATGCACATTGGTTTTGACCACCGAGTCATCAATGGCGCAGATGCGATTCGATTCTTGGTCGAATTGAAGAACATCTTGGAAGATCCGTTTTTGGGTTGGTTTTAGTAGAGATGAAAGACGTAAGATTTAAGACATAAGACTTGAATGTATAAAAAGGAAATTACTCAAAAGGTGGTTTCCTTTTTTTGTTTTTTGGCAATTCTTGTATACCTCCTCTCCTACTCACAAACCCTATCTACCTCTTTCCCTTCCAAATACATTCCCATTTCCAATGCTTTTTGAATATCCTTACATGCTTTTTTTTGCCCTAACTCTTTTTTAATCACCGCCCTTAAGTAGTAAGCTTCAGCATCTTTCTCGTGCAAGTTGAGCGATTTATTGATGTCCCTCAGGGCAGTTAGAAAATCTTTTAATCGAAAATTGGTCAATGCACGATTGAAGTGAGCTTCACGATAATGGGGAGCTAAGAGAATGGATGTATCAAAACAAGCCAAGGCTGCCTTGTATTTTTGCCCTTTCATGTAAATAACTCCCCTTAAATTATGCGCTTTGATCCAGTTAGGAGAAATGTTTAGGATACTGTCACAAGCAATGAGTGCTTCTTCGTATTGCTCCAATGCCAAATGCGCTTTTCCTTTTTCGAAAAAAACAGGAATATTTTCACTTGTTCTTTGAAGGATGTAATCATAGTCTTCAAGGGCTTTTTGATGTTCTTTCAGCATACCCAATGCCTTCCCTCGATTTAAAAAAACTTCATTGTCACTCTTATCTAATTGAATAGCTTTGTTGCAAGTCTTGATAACCGCATTCCAATTTCCTTGCATTAACAAAGCACTACTTTTTTCTCTATAAGAAACGTAAAAGTGGGGTTTGAGACGTATCAGTTCTTCAAAATCTGCCAGTGCCTTTTGAGTATCTCCCAAATTCAAATACAAGAGTCCTCTATTTCTATAAGCATCATAGATGTTACTGTCTAATTTTAGGGCTTTGTCGTAGTAATGTAACTTATCTTCACATTTTGAAGCCGATAGAGCCATTAGGTAGTAAATCAGTGGATGTTCCTTTTTATACAATTTCAATGCCTGTGTAAACTTATCCCAAGAGTACCTATAATTCATTCTTTTAAAAAGATTTCCAATGCCTACTTCAAGCAGTTCACGTATGTCCCAAGCCAGTTCTTCTTGGTGCTGTTTAAAGTAAGCCAGCATGAATCCGCATCTAATTTGATGTTTTTTGAAAAAGTAGGTGCCTTGATAATTTTTACTTTCCAAGGGATTCAACTCATAACTATAGGCAAGGTCTTCAATCGCTTTTCGATCAGCTCCTAAATGCAAAAAAACATAGCCTCTCGACTGAAGGTACAGGTAGTTGTCGGGCTGGGCTTTGATGGCTTTGTTTAGTTCGAGTAAGCTGTTCTTGAGGTTGCCTTTGGCTACCAAAAGCATGCCTTTCCAATAGTGCAAATAGTGCATGTTTGGGTGACAGTCCATGGCACCTTCTATCTGTTTGATAGCTTTGGGGAGGCGTTCATTGAAGCTATAAATGATGGCAAGTCCAATGTTTGCATTTACCAAGCAGGCATCATTGTCC
>JBGCDY010000528.1:0-2877 GCA_045105835.1 Chitinophagales bacterium | reverse complement strand
GTTATTTCAATCAATTGAAAGAAGAAGGCATGACCAACATTCGAGAGCGCATTATGGAAGGTACAAAAGTACGGCTGCGACCTGTATTGATGACCGCTTCGGTGGCTTCTTTGGGCTTTTTGCCGATGGCATTGTCCAATTCTGGAGGCGGAGAAGTGCAGCGACCTTTGGCGACGGTGGTTATTGGAGGATTGATAACGGCTACCTTTTTGACGCTCATTGTGTTACCGATTTTGTACAGCTGGTTGGCGAAATGGCAGGAGCGAAATGAAAACGGAAATCCACCTTTGAAGCCTATTGTGAAACATACAGGTTTATTGGCGTTTGCCTTGTTTTTTGGAGGAACTGCAATGGCACAAGAAAAGGCTTTGACTTTAGACGAAGCCCTTCAAATCGCCCTCAAAAATCACCCATCTATACAGGCTGCAACTCTGCAAAGCATCCAAAGCGAAGCCCTTCAAAATTTGCCTTACAGCCTCGGAACGACCGACATTATTTATCAAGGCGATGGTCTATTTCGGAAAAATCCGCAAAGGGTGAATCAAATTGGAGTACTCCAAAACATTCCGCATCCTGCAAAAATAAAGGCTCAAAATGCCCTCCAAAACGAGCGAGTTGCCCAGAATGTTCTTCAAAAAAAACTCACCCAACAAGAACTTCAATGGAAAGTTGAGCAAGTGTACCTTGATTTGCAGCAGCGCAAAACCTTGCAAAACCTGTATGTAGAACTAATCGCAACGTATCAGCCCTATTACGATATTGCCAAAATTCGAGCAGATTTGGGCGAAAGCAACCGAATGGAAATGCTCACGATTCAATCGGCTATGAACGAGTTTAGGCTTTGGCAAAATCAGGCGGTTTTGGAAGTCAATAATTTAGAACGCCAATTGCAGAATTTGCTACAAACAGAGGAGACGGTGACTTCAAGTGATACTTTGAAAATAATGCCTTACTTAATGACAGACAGCCTTCAATCTGTTCAATTACAATTAGCTGAACAGCGCATTTCAATGGAAAAGGCAAATGTTTCTGTTATTGAAGTGAATCGAAAACCCGACTTCAATTTGGGCTATGCAGCGCAAAATTATTTTGAAGGAGGCTGGTTGAGTGGATTACAGGCAGGAGTACAGATTCCTTTATTTAACAAGAAGCAAAGAGAACAAAAAGTAGCTGCTCAACATATTCAAATTGAAGTTGCTCAGGCGAGGTATAAAGCGACAGAAGCGGCTTATCAGCAGCAACTTTTGGAAGCCGAAAATTTGATTCAACAGTACAAAGTAGCAGTGGATTATTACCGAAATCAACTCGACATTATTAATCCCGAAATGCAGCGTATTGCGAAATTGAACTACCAAGCGGGTGAGATTTCTTACCTCGAATTGTTGAATGTGTTGAATTTGATGGCTCAAAACAGCAAGAGTTATTGGCAGCAAATTTTGGCGCACAATCAGGCGGTGGTGTGGTATCGGTTTTTGACGGCTGATGATTAGGTGACATCTTTGAAGTGAAACGAAAAGGTGTAATCTAATCATCAGTCAATCAATGAAAAGGTGTCACCTTCTCCATTCTTCCGAAGAACTTGTGCCGATTACTCGGCATTACACCTTTTCATTTCAGCAATTTTAGAAAAATTAAAAACAAATAAAATGCAAATCAACTATAAATTATTTTTTTCAATAGCTCTATTGCTACTGTTTTTTTCTTGTGGACACGACCACAATCACGAAGGACATGACCACGGAGACGAAAAGGAGCATTCAGACCATGATGGTCATGCTCACGAAGGCGAAGAACACCACGAAGAAGGTGAAATTCATCTCTCCAAAGCGCAAATCAAAACGATGGATATTCAATTTGGCGACTTCACCGAAATGAAAATCAACGATTTTGTGAGTGCGACAGGTACGCTCGGTTTGCCGCCCAATGCTTATTCTGGGGTGAGTGCCAAATCAAGTGGGTTCATCCAAAATAGCAAGAAATATGTGGAAGGAAGTTATATCAAAAAAGGTGTGGTAGTGGCCTATTTGGAGAACTCCGAATTCATCACTTTGCAGCAAGAATACCTCGAAGTGGCTTCTGAAATGGTTTTTTTGCGCCAAGAATTGCAACGGAAACAAGCTTTGGTAGACGCAAATGCAGGCGTACCCAAAGACCTGCAAAAGGCTCAATCACAAGTGAATCGAAACAATGCGACTTTGAAGGGCTTGGCGAAACAGTTGAATTACTTGGGCTTGAATGTAGCCAATTTGACGACGGAGAATATTGCAGAACGCATCTCCATTTTTTCACCTATGTCGGGCTATATTACCTCTATCAACATGCACAATGGAATGCACGTTGAGCCGAATACGGAATTGATGGAAATTGTGAATGAAAATCATTTGCACCTCGAATTGGATGTTTTCGAGCAAGACATTGTGAATATCAAAGAAGGGCAAAAAATTAGCTATACCGTTCCAGCATTGGGCAATGAAGCTTATGAAGGGGAGGTGCATGTGTTGGGGAAAGAATTTAATTCAGAAAATAAAACGGTTCGGATTCATGGTCATTTGGAGAAAAAACGTCCTCGATTCCTCAAAGATTTGTTCATTGAAGCCAAAATCTGGTTGAATGACCAAACCGTTCAGGCTTTACCTGAAAAGGCAATTGTGAAGGATGGAGCTTCGTCTTTTGTGTATGTGGGGAACCCTGAGACGCAAGGAGAAGAGATTGAATTTGAGCAGGTGATGGTGATTCCTGGTTTGTCAGATAAGGGCTTTACTTCAACTAAATTGGTCAATCCGATTCCCGAAGGGATGCAAATTGTGACCAAAGGAGCGTATTATGTTTATGCTCAGTCGAAGGTGGGGAGTTTGGATCATAGTCATTAAATTTTAA
>JBGCDY010000527.1:0-2221 GCA_045105835.1 Chitinophagales bacterium | reverse complement strand
TAATAAGGTACTCACAATAGGTTCAATTTTCATCAATAGCGAGGGGTTTAAACCCCTCGCTATTGATGGCTTGTTCCCTTATCCCTTAATTTTTGAACAAACCCTCCAATTTGGCATACTGCAACAACATAATCGTCTTTCCATCTCGAATTTCTCCGCTTGCAATCATGCCATAAGCCACTTCAAAATCCATTTCCAAGACTTCAATATTTTCCTGTTCCTCCTCCAATCCACCGCCTTCACTCACCTTCATGTCTTCGGCATATTCTGCAATGAAAAAGTGTACAATCTCCGTCACCGAACCAGGCGACATATAGGCTTCAAAAATCTTCTGAACTTTGGACACCTTATACCCCGTCTCTTCCTCTGTCTCCTTTTTGATACAATCCTCCGCATTGTTTTCGTCCAACAAACCCGCACAGGCTTCAATCATCATACCATCTTCATTACCATTGACATAAGTAGGCATCCGAAATTGACGGGTCAAAATAATGGTCTTTTTTTCGGCATGGTAGAGTAATATCGTAGCGCCATTGCCTCGGTCATAGGCTTCCCGTTCTTGCGTTTCCCATTCCCCATTTGCCTTGCGATATTCGTAGGTCACTTTGTTGAGTTTGTACCAATTGTCAGACAGAAGCTTTGTTTCGGTAATCTTGATATTTGGATTCATTTGAAATATGTTTTTTGTTGTTCTGATGGTGGTACACTTCAATAGGAGAAAGGTTTGAAATGCTCAAAACTTTGTCAACGGTCGCCAGACCTTGACAACAGTTAAATCCAATGCACTTCAACCAGTGACAAACCCCTTAGGAATCTTTGAAATTTTGCTTAAATTAGTAGATTCCCTAACCCAAATTCCAGATAAAACAAATGGAGAAACCAAGCGTTCAAAAAACATTCCCCCTTTCCACAAAACATACTAAAACACTGAAAATCAAAACTGCCTACTCTGAAGCTATACGATATGTTCGGCAAACAGGAGGCGAAATATTTGCGGTCTATCAAGTCCACTTGACTCCAAAACCTATTGATTCAGAAGAAAACAACATTCGATTAACTGTTGTAGCTGAAACCATTTGGGCTATGAATACTGTCGAAAAAGGAATTTCAAGAGCTCTCACACAGTTCATTACTGAATGCGAAGAAAAGGAAATCGGGATTGAAGGATTTGATGTGTTGATTGAGAATCGCTTGTTTCACGAAATTGATTCAAGACCTTTGGGCTACTATTTTACGATGCATAAAGTTTTGAAGGTGCAATTTGGTTTGTGAGGATTTGTCAGGAGGCAGCGACTTTGAAGAGTTTAGTGATAAATTCTTCAAGAAAAATTGACAAAATAAATCAATTTTACTGTATTTTTGTTAAATGAAGGTACTACATCGAAAAACAGGAGATTTACACGAAGCAATAATAGAGCTTGTTGAAGATGAGGATTGGGAACTTATCGAACAATCCAATCAGTTTATCTTTAACTGGAAGCAAGAGAAGACCAAAATCGTTCATAAACTTCGATTAAAAATAGAATCCGAAATATTGGGATTGATAGCCATTGAGGATATTCCAAGAGAATACAGAATTCATATTCATTTGATAGAGAATGGAAATTCCAACAAAGGAAGAGAAAAAGAGTACGACTACATCGCAGGATGTTTGATTGCTCATACTTGTGATATAGCCTTTACAAAAGAGTATGGAGGATTTGTTTCTTTAGAGCCTAAAACAAAGTTAATGTCACTCTACAAGGAAAAATATGGCTTCAAAGAAATGGGCAAATACCTTTATACTGAACTAAGCAATTCTGAAGAGTTGATTAAAAAATACTTAGAAAATGACCGACTACAATAAAAAATACCTTCAACTAAGAGAAAAATACACAGATGAAGAAATTGCTGATTTTGCGATGATTCCTGCTGATTCTACTATCGAAGAAGCTGAAAAGGCAAGAGAGGATTTTGCAGCATGGCGATTGAAAAGGCGAGAGGAAATGTCTGAACAAGATAAATTATTGTCCGCTTTGTTAGCCATTAAATACCAAATCAAAAGCTATATAGATAGCAGTAAATTTAATAAGTCAAGCAGTTTTGGGAGCTTTCTAAAAAGGTATATCAAAATCGTTAACAGGAAACAAAAAGAGTTTGCGGAAGACATCAATATTCATCCTTCAAGATTGAATAGGATTTTGAAGGGAAAGGAAAAAATAGGAAAAAAAATAGTGTATCG
>JBGCDY010000526.1:0-3445 GCA_045105835.1 Chitinophagales bacterium | reverse complement strand
AACAAACACTATGCAAACTTCAAAACAGTACTTCAAAAATTTGCAAATTCTTCATGGAGCCTTGTTATTCGGGCAATTATCCTTTTTAGGGCTTGCTTATTTTATTCATTCAATGGTGGGAGGGGACAAAAGCCTCTTTGGTTTTGTGTTCACTGCTCAACTCATTGTTGGAATATTGGCACTCAGTAGTTTACTTGTCACTACCCAAGTCACCAAATCCCAGCTCCAATCCATCAAACAAAAAACAACCTTGAAGGAAAAATTGGAGGGATATCGAAGTGCGTTGTTGTTGAAGTATGCCTTATTAGAAGGCCCTTCTTTGTTTGCCTCGGTTTGTTTGTTGCTGTCAGGGCATATTTTTTTCCTCGCAATGGCGGTCTTGATTATTGTTGTATTTTTCATCCAAAAACCGACTAAAGCAAAGACGATAGCGGACTTGAAGCTATCTCATAAAGACCAAGAATTGCTTCAAAATGAGGAGGCAATTGTGATGTAATCTATTGATACAAATGGGTTACAACAAAAATCCATTCTCTGCTGTCATTTTTTCAGGAATGTTCACATCGTCAATCATTTGTCGCATATCAATCTCAATGCCACGAGCAATGGCGGTAATCGGAACATCATTGTAAGTACCTTCAAAGGGATTTTCGGAATAATCTCCAATCATTTCCATCAAGAAAAATACCCATGTTACGGCAGCCGAAAAAATGGGGCAAACCCAAAATAGAAAGCTGGATTTGTTCTCGAATATATCCAACATTCCCAAAGGAAACAAGATACAAAAGACAATCGTGACCCAAAGTGCTGCAGAAGCATATTGACGGGGAAAAGGGAAGTTTTTGATGCGTTCGGACTTGCCTTGGTCGGCATAAAAAGAAACCATGAGCTGGTGCAATTCCATGTGGCGGAAATCGTCGTAATAACCTTTGTCCCTCAGTTCCTGCAATCTTTTGGATTGTGTTGCCAAAATTTGCGTTGCCATATTGGCTTTAGACTTATAGCTTTTGAATTCGGTTTCGGAAATGAAATTCATGGCTTCATCGTCTAATTTATCAAAGTAGTCCTCACAAATATTAGGAGAATACAAACCCTTGATTCTCTCTTCGGTATGCTCCCATTCCTTGCTCAATCTCAACTGAAAACGCAGTGCGGTTAACCAAGCAATGTGCCTGTAAATAAGTTCTTTTTGTATAGATTTTTCGTTTTCGCCTTGCACAAAAGCAATCGTTGCAGCACCCAAAGAGCGGCTGTTATTGACGATGCTTCCCCAAATTTTTCGAGCTTCCCAAACCCTATCATAAGAGCTGTTGTTTTTGAAGCCCAAATAAAAGGCTACTGCAATACCAATCAAACTAATGGGTTGCCAGGGCAGGGAAAGTTCAAAATAATCGTGGCAAAGCAGGTGCAGTAGATTGAGTGCAAAGGCGTAAATAAGCCCATAAAAAAAAGGCTTCTTCGACCAATTGAAGGTCATCCAAAATCCGTAATACCGTTTAGTGTACATGTCTTGTTGAGTTTTTAGGTAATTGAGAGGCTGAAAAAAATGCTTTGTTGGACTCAAAGCTATTTTGCCTCTAAATTAAAATAAAATGTGAGAATGCCACAATCAAAACTCAAGGTGCTTATACTTTGAAGGGATATTGGGTTGGATGTTGCAAAAAAATGGGAAAAGAAGTCAGGGGAGAAATTTAATCAATCATCCCCAAAAACCCCTATTCTTCTACCCTTCATCACCTCCTCCATTTCTCCCAACACATCGGGGTTCTCAATTGTAGAAGGCATTTGATAGGTCTTACCATCTGCAATATGGCGCATAATTTTGCGGAGAATCTTACCCGACCGAGTTTTCGGCAAACGTTCCGCAATCGCTACCTGTTTGAAGCAAGCGACAGCTCCCACTTCCTGACGCACCATTTGCACCAACTCCTTCTGCAGTTCATCCTCCGAAATCGTCACTCCTTGCTTCAAGACCACAAAACCCACAGGCACTTGCCCCCTCAATTCATCCGCAATACCCGTCACCGCACATTCCGCCACCGCAGAATGAGAAGCCACAACTTCCTCCATATCTGCTGTCGACAATCGGTGTCCTGCTACATTGATTACATCGTCCATCCGCCCCGTAATAAACACATATCCATCTTCGTCCTTATAACCACCATCACCCGAAAAATAATAACCTTCAAAAGGCATCAAATAACTCTCTATGAACCGAATATCATCTTGCCAAAGCGTGGGCAAACAACTTGGAGGAAGCGGCAATTTGATGACTACGCTACCTTCTTCATTTGCATCCGCTTCGGTAGCATCCGTTCGGAAAATCCGCACATCGTAGCCACAAACGGGTTTTGTGGCAGAACCTGGTTTGGTCTCGTGAAGGGAGTAACCCGCCATGTTTGCCAACATTGCCCAACCCGATTCAGTCTGCCACCAATGGTCAATCACAGGCACACCCAACAAATTTTTCGCCCAGTTGTAGGTCGCTACATCGCAGCGTTCACCCGCCAAAAACAAATATTGAAGGGAAGAAATATCATATTTTTTCAACAATTCGCCTTCTGAATCTTCTTTTTTGATGGCACGAATGGCAGTAGGTGCAGTGAACAAAGTTTTGACTCCATGCTCTGCAATCACCCGCCAAAATGTACCCGCATCGGGCGTTTTGATGGGTTTCCCTTCAAACAAAATCGTGGTGCATCCGTGAATCAAAGGAGCATACACGATATAAGAATGTCCAACAACCCAGCCCACATCTGAAGCTGCCCAATAGACATCACCCGAAGCCACTCCATAGACCGCTTCCATGCTGTATTTCATCGCCACCGCATGACCTCCATTGTCTCGCACAATACCCTTTGGAGTACCCGTTGTACCAGAAGTATAGAGAATGTAAAGTGGGTCGGTTGAGTCCAAAGAAACACAATCGGTAGGCTTGGCATCGACCATCAATTCTTCCCAATCCAAATCTCGCCCTTCCATCATATTTGCTTCAATATTAGGACGTTGAAAAACCACAACATGATTGGGTTGATGTGCTGCTTGTTCGATGGCAGCATCAATAATGGGTTTGTAGTGAATCTTTTTGCTGACTTCAATACCTCCACTTGCAGCTAAAATTAGCTTGGGTTTGGCATCGTCTATCCGAATTGCCAACTCTCTCGCTGCAAAACCACCAAAGACTACACTATGCACTGCTCCTATTCTTGCACAAGCCAACATCGCTACCGCTGTTTGGGGAATCATCGGCATGTAAACCACCACTCTGTCTCCTTTTTCCACTCCCAATCCCTTCAATACTCCTGCAAACAAAGCTACTTCCTCTTGCAGTTCTCGATAGGTGATTTTTTGGATGGTATTGGTGACAGGCGAATCGTAAATGATTGCCAATTGGTCGGCTAGCCCATTTTTGACATGGTAATCCAATGCCAAATGACAAGTGTTT
>JBGCDY010000525.1:0-5601 GCA_045105835.1 Chitinophagales bacterium | reverse complement strand
GGGTCGGTACCATCCACAAAGGTGCTTTCTACACCAAAGCGAGCCAATAAGTTGGTTAGCAATTTATTGGTCCAGCTATAAGGTTTGTCCACACAAATAATGTGATCGCCTGCACTGACAAAGGAAATGACCGCCGCAGAATTTGCCGCACTTCCACTCCCCAAAATCAGCGCATCTTCTGCCTTCTCCAAAGCCGCTACTTTTTTGCGTAGAATCGCCACGGTGGGATTGCAGCCCCGTGTATAAAAAGGCGTATTGAGTTCGTCCTGCAAAGAGTTCCGCATTGCAGAAATGTCTTTGAAGGTGAAATTACTGGATTGCATGATGGGCGGTGATACTGCCTGAAAGTAGTTTTCACGTTCTTCGCCCAATTGATTGAGAATGTAAGATAAATCCATGATGTTTTGCTTGGTGATTTTTTAATGTGGTGTTGATATGCGTATCCCCCAATCTCTCTGGATTCTGTGAAGAAGAGATTGGGGGATATTTTTTGTCAGGGTATAATGTAATGGAAGTTTTTTAGCATTTGCCTATGACCCAAATTGTCCATTTACATCCCCCTAAGTCCCCCTTCAAAGGGGGAGGTTGCTCATTATCAGTTAATTCCCCCTTTGAAGGGGGTAGGGGGATGTTGCGTTGGTTTTGAAGGAGTATAAAAAAAAACTGTTACAAAATACTCACCTAAACAATTTTGAATAATAAATTTTGAGCCTAAACCAGACTATAAGCATCAAAATCAAATTCCTCTAAGAACTGCGTAAGCATCTCAACGATTCTCTCTACATCCTGCACAAATACACCTTCATCCGCTTTGTGGTAAGGATAGATAGCAGGTTCGATGGCAATACTCGGCGTATCGGTTTGCTCCACCAAGTTGAACATTCTGCCGTATTCTCGGTAGTCGTTGTTGGCATTACTGACCAGCATTTCAGGGTTGATACCTGTGAAAAAAGATTCGATTTTTTGAGTTCTATCCAGCAATCTTTGAGTCGGAATATAGGTTCTTTCTCTATGCCAAAAATGGTTGTAAAGCGCAATACCTGGTTCACCTTTGAATTTTGGAGTGGTATCAAGTGTGATGATTGCAGCAGGCGCAATGTTGTTTTTGAGTAAGTATTTTGAAATCCTTGCTGCGCCAATACCTGAATAAATTCCTTGCCCTCCGTTCTTCAACCAATCTCTGCGTTCGATAATATCATTGCCTTCTTCTACTTCCGAAAGCAAGATATACAAAGGCGGAAAATTGTGGGCTTGGCTTTTTCGCACCATTTCCAAACACATCCCAACACCTGCGGCATCGTCCATCATGCCTTCGATTCTTCCATCTTTGACACTTGCAGACAAATCGGCGGTATGCCCTTTCGTAAAATGATTGATTTTGTCAATATGTGCGGTAATTGCTACTGGAGGTCCTGGGCGGTTGCCAGGTACATAAATGACCAAATTATTGGCGGGTACATCTGTGATTTCTGCTTGTGTTACCTCGCTGCAAAGTTCGTGAATCAGGGGGTGAATCCTTTCTTCAAAAGTGCTGAAAGAGGGGACTTTCGCACAGGCTATAATTAAATCTGTTAGACTAAGTTTACTCATAAAAAAAGGTCTATGTAAAATATAAAAATCAGAAAAAAGAGATGAGATACACCTCTTTTTTCTGATTCGTGTGTTAAAACCAACAATATCCTGAAAAAAACAATCATTTCCTAATTGTGAAGAGACTGATATAGATGAATTCAGGAAAGTGAATTTGTTTCTATTGATACGTTTTTTAATTTTGGTTTTGAAGTCTATCGAATGGTCAATACATAAACTGTTTGTCGTTTGCCACCTGAGTAGATACCTTCAATTTGGATTCTATCACCCACTTTCAAGTCTTCAAAAACATCATGCATTTGCTTGCCGTTGAAAATGGTTTCACCATTGAATTTTAGGATGATAAAATCAGGCTTCATGTCTGTATTGTTTTTTAGCAAACCATCAAAAAGACGGGTGACTCGAATGCCATTCTTTAAGCCCATTCGTCTAAGTTCGGCTACTGCCAACTGTTCGAATTCTGCACCAAAACTATCTCGGATGTCTGACCTCGAAGCAGGACTTTTGATGACCTCTGTGGTATGATTCAACCCCTTCAATGTCACCTGAGCATACTCTTCCACCCCATTTCGGAAATAGGTAATCGAAATCGTGTCTCCTGGGCGGTAACGCGCCAAACGCTCATCCAATTCTGAAGAAGAATTTACCTTGCGTCCATGTACTTCAATGATGATGTCCCCTTTTCGAAGTCCCACATCATTGGCTGCACTTCCTTTGATTACCTGCTCTATGTAGATGCCGTTCATGCTTTTAAGGTTCATCGTCTTTGCCAAATCACTGTCGATGTTCTTGATGTTTACGCCTAAATAAGCCCTTTGAACAGTTCCGTGCGTCCGCAAATCTTCCACTACTTTGCGGACAATATTGACGGGAATCGCAAAAGAGTAACCTGCATACGTTCCTGATTGGTAAGGGGTAGCGATTGCAGTATTTAAGGCAACCAATTCTCCCGAAGCATCTACCAAAGCTCCACCACTGTTGCCTGAGTTGATGACCGCATCTGTTTGAATAAAAGATTCAATGGCATATTCTTCTTCCAAGATATTGATGTTTCGACCCTTGGCACTGATGATGCCCGCCGTAACCGTTGAGGTGAGATTGAAGGGATTGCCAACTGCCAACACCCATTCGCCTACTTCTACCTTGTCGGAATCACCGTATTTGATAGCAGGCAAATTAGCTGCATTAATTTTTATCAATGCAATATCTGTACTTCTATCTACTCCCACTATTTCTGCAATGTGGGTTTCTTTGTTGTAAAGATTTACCTTTATTTCATCGCTTCCTTCAATAACGTGGTAATTGGTGACGATGTAGCCATCACTGGATACAATCACTCCCGAACCAGAGGAAACTTCTGGCTCGGTCTGATTCCAAGTTCTATCGGTTGTTGTTTTATTTGAATAACCTGGAAAACCTTCACTCTTTTGAACGCCGTTATTTTTTACCTTTGTAATCGAAACAACAGTCGGACTCGCAATCTTTGAAGCACGAATGAAATCTGTGGGAGTATTGCTATAAGCACGAGGAATAAGTTGATTGTAGTTGAGGTTGGTTTTGTGTGCCAAACCAAAGGAATTTTGTGAAAAATGACGCTGGTCTGTTTGTACCTGCATCCATTGGAAGCAAATGCAGACAGTTAGTAAAGAACTAATTACAGACACCAATACAGTGCATACTAGTTTATTCATGACAAAAGTTTTTTAACATGGTCTTAAATTAACAATGGGAAAATGTGGCTTGGGAAAAAATGTGGCTTGGGTAATATTAGCAACGAACAGAATGATGGGGGAGCGTGCGGGCAAAACCTTAAATGGTATTGAATGTTTTACATACGTCTAATTTATGTCAAAATGTATGCCATAAAAGCGAATTTCAGAATTTACTTATTATCAAATTATTCTAAACATGAAAAACTCAAATTCATCAGAAGAAGTCGTTTATAAGAGCGGAAATATATTTGGATGGAAAATATCTTTTATTTCTTTGGGGATTATTTTGGTGACCTTATTGGCAGTGATTGTTTCGGAGAATCAGAAGAAAAAAATGAAAAATCAAACCACTGAAACTGTTGTGGATAGCCTTGAAGTAGGGAAAATAGATAGCATCAAAATTTTAGAATAAACGGGAGGACAGAAAAGGGAAGCGAGATGTGTGACTTCAATTTGTTCACTATCAAGTAGCCCTGGAAATTTCTGATTAAATGTACTTTGCCCAAATTACTCAACACGAAATACAATCATAATGAAAATATCTTTTAGCAAATATCATGGAACAGGGAATGATTTTGTGATGATAGACAACCGAGAATTGAAGATCAATACAGATCTGCCTGATTTTTATGAAAAACTCTGCCACAGACGGTTTGGCATTGGAGCAGACGGAGTGATTTTTCTGCAAAACCATCCTGACTACGACTTTGAAATGATTTACCTCAATGCAGACGGGCGACCTACTTCTATGTGTGGAAACGGAGGGAGGTGTATCACCGCTTTTGCGAGTCAATTGGGAATTGAAGCGAGAGAAGAAGGTATGTTTACCTTTCTTGCGATTGATGGGCTTCACAAAGGAGCGATTGATGAAAATGGGCGTGTTTCACTGCAAATGAAGGATGTAAAAGAGGTTGAACACTGGAAGGGAGATTGTGTATTGGATACAGGCTCACCCCATTACATTCAGTTTGTGGAGGATGTGGCTGCCATTGACATTTTTTCGGAAGGACGTGGAATAAGGAATCAGGAAAGATTCAAAAAAGCGGGGATAAACGTTAATTTCGTGCAGAAGTCAAAGGAAGGAATTACTGTGGCTACTTATGAGCGAGGAGTGGAGGATGAGACCTATTCTTGTGGTACAGGAGTGGTGGCTGCAAGTATTGCTACAGCCGTTCATAATCAATCGAATGCAGGGAAATATGAAGTAGATATTCAAACAAAAGGAGGGAAATTAAACGTCGCTTTTGAACAAACAAAAGAAGGCTATTTCTGCAATGTATGGTTGAAAGGCCCTGCAATTCAGGTATTTGATGGGGAGTTCTCCTACTTCAATGAAAACTAATCCTTAAGGTGAAATGTAACGGCGAATTTATTCGCTGCAAACAAAGTGTGAAAAAATGATATGTTCTGTTCTCCAAAGAAAACAAACCTGACAGCGTGTGTCAGCGACTGAAGTCGCCGCTACAAAGCTACCTTAAATCAAAAAGGTTACTATTCCGCAAGTGTTGAGGGGCTTGTATTACCTGTTCTTTTTCTTGACAAAAAGAACCAAATGTCAAGACCTGAATGTATTGCTTAACGCAAAAAAAGGAAAAATGGACTAAACAGCTTGAAACTTGACATCGCTTCGCTCTGTCTTCAAACAGCAATCTGTTCTTAACGTCCATTTCCCCTTTTTTTACTACAATCCATAAGGGTCTGGTTTTATCCCAATCTTACTTTTCATTGGGCGATTCATAGTGCTGAATAGCAACCAAATTTTTATAGAACCATTCAATTTGAAAAGAAAACACAAAAACTTCAATTATTGAAAACCTAAAATAGTGAAGAACCATGATTAAGTTCTACCTAAAAGAAAAAAACGGTCCACTTGAAGAACTTGCCAAAGCCCAAAAAGGGTGTTGGATAAACATTTCTCCTCCCTACAACAATGAGGAATTGAGGCGGTTGAGCGAATCCTTGGATATTCCGCTTGATTTTTTTATTGATTCTTTGGATATCGACGAGCGTTCGAGGTTTGAACAAGAAGATGGTGTTCAGTTGGTTATGTGGAACATTCCGATACGCAACAGGACAGAAGCTGCAAATGAAGCTTTTTACATCACCGTGCCGATTGGTATCATGGAAGTGGATGATTATATCCTGACGATTAGTGCCTTTGAGAATCCTGTAATTGATTATTTTTTGTAGAACAATGTCAAAAATTTCAGTACGAATGTTCACAACCAATTTGTATTATTGCTTTTTGACCGAACCAATACCTACTTCTTGAAGTACCTAAAAGGACTCAATCGACAAC
>JBGCDY010000524.1:0-5293 GCA_045105835.1 Chitinophagales bacterium | reverse complement strand
GCCGTATCACCAAAAAACATCATTAAATTGTAATCTGTTTTTGAATAAAAACAGGCTGAGGTTCCTATGCCATCTAAGAAAATAATACTAACTTTCTGATTCAAAGTGTCAACTACTTTTCGGTACCTCATGAAACATGCCAAATTTTTGGTTCTTCAAGTCCTCTACTAAAGACTTTGAAGAACCAAAAAAAGGGTTTATTCCGATTAAAATATGGAGCAAATTTTAAGCTTTTTACTTATCCTTTCCTCAATAAATAAGCGTCAGATTTCCTTGCATCAACTGAGAACTACCATCTTCATGCTCCACCATAATCTTGTAAACATAAGTTCCTACAGGAGAAAATCGCCTTCTGTTTTTTCCATATTTACCATCCCACGATGCATTTCTATCTTGACTTTCAAAAACCATTTCTCCCCAACGGTTGTAAATCTGCATCTGCATTCCCACCACCAATTGATTGAAAACTGGACGGAACACATCGTTGATTTTATCTCCATTCGGTGAAAAGGCAGTTGGAATCGCAATTTCGGGCATAGGCTCGGGAACAATTACGTCCACAAATACGCTTGCCGTTTCGGTACAGCCATCTTCATCCTCTACACTCAAGATATAAAGTGTGCCTTCCGTTGGGCTTACTGTTGGGTTCGGACAATCATTGCAAGACAAAGTAGCCGAGTCTTCCCAGGTATAGGTCACGATATTTGAAGTAGAAGAACTTGCTTCCACTTCGATGTCTATTGTTTGCCCCTGAGGAACACTCAATTCAGTAGGCATGTCTAACTCTACATTCGTGACCTCTATCGTTTGGTCAAAACTGGAAGTACAGCCATCGTCTGTCGTGATTTCCAAGGCAATCATTTTCGTACCAACGCTGTTCCAAGTCACCTCATACACACCTCCTCCCAAATTCGATACTTCATCCACACCTGCAAAATCACTCCAATTGAAGCCGCTAACAGAGGTATTGGGAGCTAAACCTGTAAACTCCAAAGTCAAGGTTTCGTCAGGGCAAGCCTGCAATTCAATCGCAAAATCAGCAAGAGGTGTATCAAATACATTGACCTCCAAAGAATCTACATAAGGACAATTGGTGATTGGGTTCGTATAATTGCAGTAAATCATGTGCGTACCAACTCCTGCTATTGCAGGATTGAAGCTACTCAAAGGTGTCGGGTCATTTCCAATCGTAAAAATTGCTCCTACAATACTGGCTTCCAACAGATTTGCCTCTTCATCCAAACAAAAAGAAGTGTTGTCCATCAAAATATTCAAGTCTTCATCTGGACACTCTGCCGCAAAACAGTTTGCAGTCCCTACAGCCCCGTCTCCACAAGGTGCATTTCCCAAAGGAATCACTTCAATACTCACCGCATCTTCTACTGCCAATCCCGTTGCCAAATAAGATTCGCCCACATAGGCGAGGTCTTCAAAAACAGGTACACTATTCACAAAAACATTCACTTGGTAAGTTGCCGCCACAGCCGTCCAGTCAAAACCTACTTGGTTCGTTGTCACATCCGTACAGGACACGACAGGCGTTTCCAAAGGCACTTCAATAGTCAAATCAACGCTCGTTGAGTCTTTACAGCCATTGGAGTCAATCCACAATTGAACCGTTTTTGAACCTCCATTACTCCATATTACTTCCCAAGAATTGGTAGTCACTTCTGTACTCGAAAGCACGTTTTCTCCAAAATCCCAAGTAAAACTTGCACCCACAGGAGCTGTTCCGTCAAAAACCACTTCCCTCATTTCACCCTCACAAGCATCCGTCAAAGCTGCAATAGATGCGACAGGAAGCGCGTACAATTCTACTTCATGCGAGTCAAAACCCGAACAAGAACCTTGTGTATAGACATAGTTGATGGTATAATTTCCAGCAGGTCGATTCGTGTCAAATTCGGTAATCACATCGCCATTGAGCGTAAATACACCTGTTCCTGTTCCATCACCGCCTGTATTTATTGCAGTCAATGGAATCACTCCAATATCTTGACAATAAGTAGCTTCAATATCTTCAATAGTGGGTGAAAGCACAGGGCAGTTTTCTGCAATACAAGTTTGGTCTACCGTTAAGCTCGTTTCACAAGCATTGTTTCCAAGCGCATACAACACAATCCGCACTTCATCCTCTGGCTCTAAATCTCCCAAACTATAAGTCAGGTCAAAAGTACTCTGTCCACTTTCCTCCAATGTACCATTGACATACACATCGTAGATATACTCACCCGTTCCACCCACATCATCCCAAGCAAAACCCACACTGTTTTGGGTGCTTCCTGTACAAATGACAGTTGGAGTAGGAAGTACTGGGCAATTTTCTGCGTCACAGGTTTGCTCTACGGTAGCACTGTTTCCACAAACGTTGTTCCCAACAGCGTACAATACAATACGTACCTCATCCTCTGGCGCTAAACTCCCCAAACTATAAGTCAAATCAAAGGTACTTTGACCACTCTCCTCCAATGTGCCATTGACATAGACATCGTAGATATATTCGCCCGTTCCGCCCACATCATCCCAAGCAAAACCCACACTATTTTGGGTACTTCCTGTGCAAGTGATTGTTGGAGTAGCGAGCGGTTCAGAGACTTCTGCACTTGTGGTATTTTCCGCCACACAGTTGTTTTCGGTGACCTCCAATGTGATGTTTTTTGAGCCACTACTTGTCCAAGAAACAGTGTGAGGTCCTTGGGTATTGGCGGTTGCAGGATTGGCATTTGTACCGAAATCCCACGCATAAGTGGCTGCCGCTCCTGCCGTCCCTTCAAAACTAAGCAACGTTTCGCCCTCTACACACAATTCGTTTTCGGTTAATCCAATCGTTACTGTCGGTGTTGTATTCACTATCACTTGCTGCGAAGTTTGGTAAGTACAAGCTCCGTCGTTCTCGCTGTAAGCATAAAAAATCGTGTATGCACCTGACAAACCACAAGGGTCAAATTCGGTAACAACACTTCCATTCACGGTGAATACACCTCCCGAAGGTGTGGCGGTCAATGTAACAGCATTTCCGCATTCATCGCTGCAATAGTCACTGTCCAAATTGGTGATAGTTGGATTCACTACTGGGCAATTTTGTGCAATGCAGTTTTGAGAACCAGCCTCGCTGTTTCCACAAGGTTGTGGCCCTACGGCAATTACTGTAATGCTTACATTTTGATTGGGAGTCAATCCATTGACGGTGTAGGAATCAGTATTGGTGGCTAAATTTAGGCTTACGGCAGGATTGGCTTCAATGGTATAGCTGATATCGTAGCCTGTATTTCCTGTAATGTTTGTCCAGTCAAATGTGATTTCGGTTTGGGAACTCTGCCCACAAGTGACTACTGGCGTTGCGAGAGGTGAAACAATGGTGATTTCTTGACTCGTATCATCAGAACATCCGTCATTTCCGACCTGCAAAGTAATGGTTTTGGTGCCAGGTGAACTGTAAGTAACCACAGGTGGATTCTTGAGGCTCGACGTTGCAGGACTCGCCCCTACTCCAAAATTCCAAATATAAATATCGTTTGTAGATGCAGAAGCATGGGTAAAGGTCACCTCCTCTCCTTCACAAAATTCTGTATTGTTGCCTCCAATATTGAAGTCTGCAATGGGCAATCCAACGACTTCAATTTCTGCTGTCTCTGTAAAAGTGGGACAATCTCCACTTGCATCTGTATAAGTTAAAGTGATTTCGTGTGTACCAACACCTGCGATTGAAGGCGCAAAACTGGCGGTACTGCTGCTGTTTTGAGTCACTCCATTGCCGCTGATAGATGCGCCATTGGGTGCTACAAAATTGAAGTTTATCACTTCACCATCTATACAAGCCGTTGCAGGCAAATCATTTATTTCCAAACTTTCACTACAAGATAGTGCAGTGCAAGTGAGTTCTTGTCCAACAGCAGAATTACTACAAGGAGACATTCCGATGGCAGCCAAATTACTGATACGTACAGTTGTTCCTTCTACCAAATCACAAAGGGTGTAGAAAGTTTCGTCAATGGTCATTGAGCCAAATGAAACGAGTCCACCTGGTGGTGTGACAACAAAACTAAAGGTGTAAAGGCTGTCTGCCTCGGAGGCATCCCAACTGAAAGTAATGCAACCTTCTACAGAATTGTCGCAGGATAAAACAGGAGTCTCTGGTGCCGCAACAATTTCTAAACTATCCATTGCAGGAGCAGAATTGCAGCCATCCAATGTGACGACCAGTTCTATATTAGGTACTCCAGAACCATTCCAAGTAAGTTCGTAAGATTCATTTCCAAGAGGTGTATTGCTGGCAACTCCTTCACCAAAATCCCATTCATAATTGGTCATTCCTGCTTCGCCTGTATAGGTAATCGTTGCCGTTTCGTCTTCACATATTGGGCTTGGATTGATGGTAAACGAGGCTTCGGGGTTTTCGAAAACAGAGGTGGTGACGGTTGTCTCGTTTGGACAGCCATCGGCATCTTCCCAGATGTAGGTAAAAGTATGTGTGCCAGCTCCTGCATCTGCAACATTGAAGGTATTGCCTGTTAGCCCTGAGGTGGCAGAAATGGTCAGTGTTCCACCAGCAGGTTCGGTGATGATTTCGACTACATCACTGTCGTCCAAACAATAACTTTCTGCCAATCCATTAATATTCAAAGGAGTGTCTGTACAAGAATTAATAGGGCATTTCAAGGTTACGGTATCACTGATTCCACAAAAAGACTCCCCATCAATCGCCGCAAAAACTTGAATTTCAAGTGTGTCTCCATTTTCGAGGTTATCAGGATGGGTGTAGTTGTCCATTGAAGTGAACAAAAATCCGCCATTGACGCTTACGCCATTCACAAAGGCATTGTAATAATAGAGGTGGTTGTCTTCGCTTGTCCACCCAATACTTCCTACTCCAATGCCTGCATCATTGCAATTCAATTCGGGAAGAATGGGGCTTTGAAGTACTGTAATTTCCTGTACAAGAGTACCCAATTCACAACCATTGGAGGAGATAATCAACTCTACATCAAAAACTCCTGCATTGTCCCAAGCCACTTCAATGCTGTCTGAGTTTTCAACTGTTGAAGGAGTTCCTTCCTCTAAGTTCCATGTCAAAGTGGTGTCTGCTCCTATTGCCGTCTCATAGATAATATCCGCCAACTCTCCTACACAAATCGAATCGGGCAAAGCAAAATCAACATCGACTGTACCCAAAACGGCTACCGTATCTACGTCATTAAAAGTACATCCTATTAAATCTACATAAACGTATTCCACTATATAAAAACCCTCCCCTTCTGAGGGGTCAAAAAAGTCAGCATTTTCTCCTTCAATC
>JBGCDY010000523.1:0-6763 GCA_045105835.1 Chitinophagales bacterium | reverse complement strand
TTGAATTTGTTTTTTTAATAGCTTCCTTTCAATAAAACTTCTTTGTTGAAATTCTTGCTGTTTCGTTTGATCAAAAGAGAAACACGAGCACCTGGACGATGCAAACTGATACGTTCCTGCAATTCAGGCGCACTGTTTACCTTGATTCCTTCGACCTCCAAAATAATGTCTCCTTGTTCGATACCTGCATCTGCCGCAGCACTGTTGATGTTCACATTCGCTACCAACACGCCTTCTACAGCATCCAAATCATATTTAGTAGCCAGTTTCCCATCAATTCCTCGAATAGAAACTCCTAAGAACCCGCGTTTGACTTCGCCAAATTCAATAATATCGGTCACTACTTTTCGGACGATATTGACAGGCACTGCAAAGGCATACCCCGCATAATAGCCTGTTGGCGTAGCAATTGCAGTATTTACTCCAATCAATTGTCCCGTCAAATTGACCAATGCACCACCACTATTGCCAGGGTTTACGGCAGCATCCGTTTGGACAAAAGATTCGATGGCAAGGTTGTCGTCTAAGATGTTGATATTTCTCGCTTTTGCGCTTACAATTCCAGTCGTTACGGTAGATGCCAAATTGAAGGGATTTCCTACTGCCATGACCCATTCACCCACCTGCAATTTGTCAGAATCACCAAAGGCAATGTAATTCAAATTGGTACTTTCGATTCTAATGACAGCTAAATCCGTTGAAGGATCTGTTCCGATTACTTTCGCATTTAAGTTTCTTCGATTATTGAGAATCACTTCAATAGAGTTGGAACCTTCTATCACGTGGTAATTGGTCACGATGTATCCATCCTGTGAAATAATGACACCTGAGCCAGAAGACCCACCATTTCCACTTCCGCCCCATACATCACCCAATGAGTTGTTGCTATTGGGAGTTGTTGTTTTGATGTGAACCACACAAGGGGTCGTTTTTGCCGCTACGGAGGTAAAATCTACCATTGGTATGGCGACAGTTGGAGGGTTTGGATTTGGGCTGTTGATGGCAGTTGTTGATGTTGTCAGTTTATTGGATTCAGCGACTTTATCAACTGATGGAGTCCAATTGGTATTGGCAATTTTGGTGTTGATAATAGGTGCTGATACTGGTTGTAATTGCAGGTAAATAATACCTGATAATAAGATGATTGTAATAACTAAGAAAGATAAAATAGTACTACGCATAAGAGTAAACATTTTTAGAAAACGACAATAGAATATTTCGCCTTCATTTGGCTCTGTATTGATAAGTCTAAGTAGTAAATCAAAATAGCCAGCTCCGAGAATTTGGAGAGAATGAAAATTAAATATGGCACACTACTTAACGAATGATAGAATAGGATTTTCCAAATTAAAACTCAATGAGGGGTTTGCTCAATTTTGAAATATGCTCCACTTGGTCATTTTTCAATTCAAAATTCTTATCAAAGTACGTTGAATAGATTGAATGATTCATCAAAATTGAGACATAAATGAGATATTAACAAATGTTAACGCCTTTTTGTCGCATCTTGTATGGAAATAAAATCATTCAAATTGCGCTGATCCAATACACCTATCAACTGTCCAGTTTCATCTACAACAGGTAATATATGCAGTCGTTTTTGTTGCATCAGCTGAAAAACTTTTTGGATATCTTGTTCTCGATGCAAAAAAGGAATTTCTCTAATGGTGATATCTGCAATAGTTGTGACTTGATTGGCTTTGATAGCAGTCATTAGGTTCTTACGAAATAAAACTCCAATGGGTTTGTTTTCTTCTAAAACAACGAAATCATCTTCACTTCCAGCCAACAATAATTTGACAGCATCTGCCAAATAGCAATTGCTATTGATGCTCACAAAGTTTGTCCGCATGACATCTTGCACTTTGAATCCTGAAAGCTTTGATTCCGACTGTACCATTCTGTTTTCCCCCATTGCAGCGACATAAATAAAAAGCCCTATTAAGACCATAAATGGCTGCATAGGTTCAGATAAGAAGCCCCAAAAGACAAACATAATGGCGAATACTTGTCCAATCACACTGGCAATTTTGGTGGCCTTGACCCTGCTAATCTTCATAGAAAGTAAAGCACGCAAAACCCGACCTCCATCCATCGGAAAGGCTGGAATAAGATTGAAGGCGACGAGCATTAGGTTGACGAATGCCAATCCTACAATAAATTCATCAAAAGGCTCAAGGTTGTTCGAAAATTTGATAATTTCCTCTATAATAAGGGGAGGGGTATCCAAAGAGGTGAAAATATACAAACCCAAACCAAGCGCAATCCCCACATTGACCATCGGGCCTGCAATGGCAACGATAAATTCTTCAAAGGGTTTTTCGGGAATCCGTTCCAAAGATGCCACTCCTCCAATAGGATAGAGAACAATATGGAGGGTCTGTACACCGTATTTTCGGGCTGCAAGTGCATGACCCATTTCGTGCAATACCACACAAAGATAGATAAGTAGCAGAAAAACCTCTCCCATGGCAATCTCCCAAAGAGTACCACCGTCTTCCATTATTTGATAGGCAACATAGAGCAGTATAAAGGAAAACGTCCAATGGATGTAAACTCCAATACCTGATAACCTACCTATTCTTAAGGCTCCTTTCATTGAGCGATTTTTTTAAAAAAAATGAAGGGCTATTTTATGCCTATATTTTATATTTCAACAGCAATATTTAGCCTGATTTGAAGGCTTCAAAAAACAAGTTGAATTGCAGTTGAAAGCCCAATATATGAATATTGGTTGAACAAGTTTCACAACCTTCTGTTCAGAACGAATCCTTTTATTTGAACTTGATAGTGAAATAGTTTCACCTCGATTGTTTGAGGGTTATTTGTTTCAAGGTTTCTTCATAAAACTAAACAGAACAGCAAATCAATTTGTTTTTGACATATAAAGGGAAAGAAAATAAAATCGTATCTTGCCAATTGTTCCTATATCAAACATATATTTTAATGAATCCTCCTCCAAAAAACAAGAAAAATCAAATCAATATAGAACTGACTGAAGAAATAGCGGATGGCTTGTACTCTAACCTTGCGATTATTACCCATTCTAATTCAGAGTTTGTTGTTGATTTTGTGAAAGTAATGCCAGGCGTTCCAAAGGCAAAGGTAAAAGCGAGAATTGTACTTACCCCACACCATGCTAAAAAATTATTGCGTGCCTTGAATGACAATATACTGAAATATGAGGCTGCAAATGGAGTAATTATTGAACCTAAAACCAGCAATGATGTGCCTCCCATCAACTTTGGAGGACCGCCATCACAAGCTTGATAATCAACAATTCAGTAATGAATGAAAATTAAAATGAGAATTAAAATGAAAAAACTGCTTTTAGTCAAGTAGTTTATAATTTCAAATCGGGGTTTAGTTTTTGAACATTACTCAACAGATTTATATTTTATTTTTTTGAGAGACAATAGTAAGCAGCGATTAGATGAAGTATGCGATTATAGACATTGAAGCTACTGGGGGAAGCCCAAAAAGAGATAAAATCACCGAAGTAGCGATTTATTTATGCGAGGGAGAGGAAGTCATTGATTCTTTTACTTCACTTATCAATCCTGAAACAGAAATTCCGCCATTTATCCGTAAACTCACTGGAATTTCCAATGACATGGTGTCTGATGCGCCAGTTTTCAAAGCTGTTGCGCCTCGTATTCAGGAAATTACAGAAAATGCCGTTTTTGTAGCCCACAATGTTCAGTTTGATTATTCTTATATAAGAGCAGAGTTCAAACGTCTGGGATATGAATTTAGACGAGAAAAACTTTGTACGGTGAAGTTGAGTCGAAAAATATTTCCCGACCTGCCTTCTTATAGCTTGGGAAAATTGTGTGCACAACTTGAAATACCGTTATCCAATCGTCACCGAGCATCGGGCGATGCATTCGCAACGGTAAAACTCTTCAACCTACTGCAAAAAAACGATTCAGAGGAACATATACAACATTCGTTGAGCAGAAAAGCCATTGAAGACTTGTTGCCTAATGGTATGACATTGGAGTTCTTGGAGGACTTACCAGAAGAAACAGGAGTCTATTATTTTCACGACAACAAAGGCAATGTCATCTACATTGGTCGAACAAATGATATTCGTAGAAGGGTAATTCAGCACTTTGTGAACAAAACCCCCAATAGTAAGCTGTGGGTAATGGTGCAAAACACCTGTAATGTGAGTTCTGAGGTGACAGGAAGTGAATTGATTGGACAGATATTGGAGTCTTATGAAATCACTCGTTTGAAGCCCAAATTCAATCGGCAAAGACGTGCTTCTGCCTATCAATATGGTATCTTCAAAACCTACGATAAAGAAGGATATTTGAACCTCAATATTCGAAAAATTCAGAAAGGCGAAAAAACAACTATTTCGTTTGGCAAACAGATACATGCTCATACAAGCTTAGAGAAAGCTGCAAAGCAATATCGATTGTGTGCCAGACTGGGTGGATTGGAGTCAAGCAAGCTAAAAAAGAACCATGCTTGTATGTACACCAAACAGCGTTTGTGTAAAGGGGCGTGTGAGGGCAAGGAAGATCCTAAGAGTTACAATTACCGAGTACACAGAGCCTTGTCTTTGTTTGAATACAAAGACCCTAACTTCATGATAGTAGGAGAAGGACGAACGATTCACGAAAAATCAGTGGTCTGTATCGAGAATAGCCAGTTTATAGGGTTTGGATATTTTGAACCAGAAGTAGAACCGACGATTGAAGTCGTAAAAGATGGATTACAATATTATCCACAAAATCCCTATATTGACAAAATCATTCAAAAATACCTTACTAAAAACATAGGTGATGAAATAATTACCTTTTGATTGAAGTAAAAAGTGAAATTTTTAAAGCAATTTAACCCCAATTTAAATAAGGGCAAAGCATTGATTTTTCACAAATAGATTTTCTAATTATACAGTCTAATGGATAAGCAAATGCCTTTTCCATTGGGTTTATGCAATCGGAAAATCGATGATAAACAAAACATTTCAAGGATTTAAGACGTTGTTAAGCATGTAAGTACCTGATAAGGCACGCAGAATACCAAGTAGTAAGTTCATCCCACGTTTCTTTCTAATTTTAATTTTATCCCGATAGCTATACGGGACAGGTTTTGTGAGATCCTCTCCTATTTGATTATTACCATAGCATTATGTCATCTTTTGTCCTATAAAGTATACTTACCTATTTTTTAATTTTTTAAAATATTTTACTTCTATGCAAAGAGGAACAGTAAAGTGGTTCGATGAGGACCGAGGGTTTGGATTTATTAAATTAACGAGTACCCCCAATCAAAAAGACGTTTTTGTTCACATCAGAGACGTTCACAACTCAGGTTATGATACCGTAGAAAAAGGTGAGATTGTGGATTTTGAATTAGCAGATGGGAAGAAAGGGGAAAGAGCAACCAACCTTACCGTATATGAATACGTATAGTATTTGTTTGATTTCAATGTCTTAGTACTTATAGGATAAGGATTAAAATGGATGCCTTTGAAGTATATTCTGCAATGTAAGAACTAACAAAATTCCCATTTTAATCCATTTAACATAAGGTGTTTGATGCTCCATATAGAGATTCAACACCTTTTTTTGTTAGATAGAGTTGGATAAATCTTTGGATAAGAAAAAGCAAATAGCTACCTTTGCCGAACTTTAAAAAAAGGGATATATTATGCCAAAGATGAAGACACATTCCAGGGCTAAGAAGACTTTCAGAGTCACTGGTTCAGGCAAGATTAAGAGGGCAAAAGCTTACAAAGTACACATTTTGACCAAGAAGTCTCCTAAGAGAAGAAAACAACTTGGAAAATCTGCTCTAGTACACAAAAGTGATACACCTCGCATCAAGTTGTTGCTAGCTATGTAGTCAGAGTAGAGATTAATTATCTTGAAAAACTAAGCAATTAACTGTTATTTCAATTTTTATTTCAATTTTAAATAGTATCGAATTATGCCACGGTCAGTGAACTCGGTTGCTTCGAAAGCAAGAAGGAAGAAGATACTCAAAATGGCGAAGGGCTATTTTGGTAGAAGAAAAAATGTATTTACCGTTGCTAAAAATGCTGTTGAGAAAGGGCTAACTTACGCTTATAGAGACAGGAGAGCCAAAAAACGCACTTTTAGAAGACTTTGGATTGTCCGTATCAATGCAGGAGCACGTCAACATGGTATGAGTTACTCTACTTTCATGCACGCTGTTCATGAAAAAGGGATTGACTTAAATAGAAAAGTACTCGCTGACTTAGCGATGAATCACCCTGCTGCTTTCAAAGCAGTTGTTGATTCTGTTAAGTAAACACAAACGGATATTTTTCTACTACTTGTGAATGTAATCACTTGTAGGTTTCAATAACAATCAACAATTTTAGCCAGTATCGAAAAGATACTGGCTTTTCCTATATGGAGTAAGGCCATCAAACACTTACCTCTATTCTTTCTTTCTCATCCTCTTTGATTCCCACTTGCTATTTACCAAATACGTGAACATAAATCAAATTGATTATAATTCATCGTTCCCCAAAATTCATTGGAATACACAAAACCTTCATAATCATATTGAAAAGCCAGCCGTATTTTGGTGTAGTAGTTTCCTTCAAAAAGCCTGCAACTTGTCAGCATTATATTTTTAGGCGGTAAGTAGAAAAAATTAAGCCCTACTCCACATTCATGCAGATATAGTTTTTGAATTTTACTCCATACCCCTATACTATCAATGGAATGTAAGGCTATTTTTAAAGACTTCTTTGTATTTAGGTGAAAAACCAAGG
>JBGCDY010000522.1:0-2459 GCA_045105835.1 Chitinophagales bacterium | reverse complement strand
CTTGTACTTTCTCACGTTTACGAGAAGCAGAGATAACTACTTCGTCTGTCATTAGAGAACCTTCTACCATTTTAATACTAATTGTTTGATTGGCAGAACTAACATTAACTGTCTGTGTCTCAAACCCGATATAACTGGCTTCCAACTCCCATGGGAATGCCCTACCATCCGTGAAGGTGAATTTTCCATCAATATCAGTCGAAGCCCCCTTTGTAGTCCCCTTAATGACCACATTTACTCCAATCAAACCTTCGCCATCCTCATCTGTCACTGTACCCGATACCGTGTTTTGAGAAAAAGCTGACACCGAAAAAAATAGTGCCATAAATAATAAGTAGATTCGCATCATAATAATTGAATTATATAATAAAACATTAAACAATATACCAATATGATTGATTGATATTTTTTTATCGCTGATTTTTATTACGTTTTTGAGGATAGGGAATAAAAAATATGGGGAGATAGGTAATTTTTCCTTAGCTAATGCTAAAATAGGAACTATGTTGAATACCACAAAAATTTAAAGGCTTTTTTAAAGTATTGGGTAATATTTGGCTGTCATTTTCTTTCAATCTTCCGCTTTTACAATCAAAATATGTGGGTCCATGACATTGCCTAAAAAAAGATATTCTCCATTTGTAGTTGCAACAGAGCTTCCCGACATATTGCTTCCATCATCTAAAAACACACTTTCTATTGTGTGGTCACCTTTACTCTTGTATCTCATTTTCAATATTTCGGAAGGAGCTTTGTCTTCTTTGAAATCGGCGTAGGCAGTATAAGCCATCAAACTTGGGTGAGCCCCTATCCATAAATCGCCCTTGCTGTCCACTTCAATATTGTCCACTCCTGTATGACAATCAATATCTTCTACAAAGGTCAAATCACCATTTGCAGCTTTTTGATATACCTTCAACAAAAACCCTCTTGCAGCAGCCACAAACAATAAGTTTCTCTTTTCATCCCAGTTGATACCATTTGCATACGCAATTCCATCTGCTGCCATTCTGTAATTTCCTCCATCAAAATACATCACATTTGCAGCCGCAAGACCTAAATAACCTTCTACAAGTGAACCCATTTTGGACAAATAGGTATGGTCATTGGTAAAATAAAAAGTCTCCTCTCCTACTGCCAAAATATCATTTGGACTAATCATCTTCTCATGCTTCAATGTCTGTAGGTGGGTCAAGCTATCTCCTTGAAGGTGGAATACTTCAACGCTATGTTTGCCATTTACATGGTTGATTACCCATAGTTTGTAGTTTACAGAATCCAATTGAAGTAAGGAAATTCCATGTGGGTGAAAAGGTTCTTTGAAGTTCCCAGAAATCAATTTTGCTTCAAAGGGAGCTTCTTCCTGCAAATCCATCCAATAAATCCCTCCCTGTTTGGGCTTTCCTTTTTTGGTAGCTGCTCGGTCATCCGAAGAAATGAGCATAAAGCTTTCCGCTTTATTAATCGTCATATCCTCTGCCCCTACTATTTTTATTTTCTGCACGATTTCTCCATCAAAATGGGGTTCGATGTCTCGAAAATATCCTGTTGAAGTGAGGGTATGGGCGACAAAAGCTATCAGCAATAAAAATAGGAAAGCAAAGAATTGAAGTAATCGTTTCATATAGTGTACTCGTTTTTTGAGTCCTTTGGGACAAGCAGTAGAATAATGCTTTTGAAGTTTAGAAAGATTGCAGATAATAAATACCTTGCAATCCTAAGGAATGCGGAAGAAATAAATTTACACTCTTTATTCCCCCTTTGAAGGGGGTTGGGGGATGTTCAGTCCAAAAAATGTAAATTTATTTTTGTAGCATTCCTAAATAACCAAAACCCTTAAATAAATTCAAATTAAAAACTCAAATGCAAATAATGCTTTGTAAGCGAGTCGATTAAATTTTAGAAATGTCTAATTTAATATTTTAGTTTGCCTTATTCTCCAGTTTCTCCTACCCTAAAAGCCTTAATCTCGGCACAAAACCACCGAAAAGTACAAAGTTTTATCAATCAAATCTGTCCTAAAACAATATGCAAACTTCCAAAAAACTATCTGCTCGCAATTATGTTGGTTTTGGTTTGGGTGATTATGCCTTCAATCTCTACTTTCAAGGGGCTACCTTGTTTTTACTTTTTTTCTACACCGATATTTTGGGTATAGAAGCTGCAATGGCAGGCAGTATTTTTTTGGTTGCTACGATCTGGGATGCGATTACAGACCCTCTGATGGGCTACTTTGCAGGCAAAACCCAAAGTTCTTGGGGGCGTTATCGTCCTTATTTACTCCTTGCTCCCATTCCCTTAGGGCTTTCTTATGTGTTCATGTTTTATCAAGTCAGTTATACAGGTACTGCCCTTATTTTGTGGGCGGCTGGTTTGCAAATCCTCTTTCGCACTTTCTTTACGCTTGGCAACATTCCCTACTCTTCGCTTTCTTCCGAAATGACTTTTGATTCCCAAGA
>JBGCDY010000521.1:0-8100 GCA_045105835.1 Chitinophagales bacterium | reverse complement strand
TCAGACGGGAGGTTTGGCGGATTTTTCCAATTACAAAGAAGGACAAAGTGGAGGTCGTGTTCGGGTGCGTGCCAAAATTGATGCTTCGGACAAACGGACTTTGCTGATTAAGGAGATTCCTTATGGTAAGACGACTTCGAGTGTGATGGAATCCATTGTGAAGGCGAATGAAAAGGGGAAAATCAAAATCAAGCGAGTCACCGACAATACGGCAAAAGAGGTCGAAATAGCCATCGAGCTGCCTACGGGAGTCTCTCCTGATGTGACGATTGATGCGCTGTATGCCTTTACGGACTGCGAAGTCTCAATTGCACCAAACTGCTGTGTGATTATCGAAAACAAGCCCGTTTTCACCAGCACCAATGATCTACTTCGTCGTTCTACCAAAAACACTTTGGGCTTATTGAAGAGCGAATCGGAAATCAATTTGGCGGCATTGCTCGAAAAATTACATATCGCTTCTTTGGAGCAGATTTTCATCGAAAAACGCATTTACCGAAAAATCGAAGCAGCCGAAACTTTTGAGCAGGTCATCGAAATCGTGGACAAAGGATTGAAGCCACATACCAAACGTTTTATACGTGAGGTGACACGAGACGACATTCTCCGATTGATAGAAATTCGCATCAAACGTATCTCTAAATACGATAGCTTCAAAGCCAAAGATGCCATCCTTGCATTGGAAGAACAGATTGCAGAAATCAAAAATCACCTTGCCAATTTGATACGCTATGCGGTGGATTACTTCAAAAACCTACTCAAAAAATACGGTAAAGGCAGAGAACGCAGAACCGAAATCTCCAATTTTGACACCATTCAAATCGCTCAGGTAGCGGTTGCGAATGAAAAACTCTATGTAGACCGCAAGGGCGGATTTATTGGTTATGGCTTGAAGAAAGAGGAGTATGTTTGCGACTGTTCCGACATTGACGTGATTATTGTTTTCCGCAAGGATGGCACTTATTTGGTGACCAAAATTTCGGACAAAGCCTTTGTTGGTAAAGACATCATCCATGTTGCGGTTTGGAAAAAAGGCGAAGAACGACGCATCTACCACGCCATTTATTACGATGGAAAAACAGACCGTTCTTATGTAAAACGTTTTGCAGTGACAGCCATCACACGTGACCGTGAATACAGCGTGATGACCGACCATCCCCGCTCCAAATTGCACTATTTTGAAGTCCACCCCAATAGCGAATCCGAAATGGTGGAAATCAAACTCCATCCTCGTTCGAAGGCAAAAATCAAAACGTTTGAATACGATTTTGCAGACCTTGCCATCAAAGGGCGTACTTCAAGGGGGAATGTGATTGCTCGACATGCGATTGCTAAAATTCGCCAAACTCAAGTAGGTACGGCTACTTTGGGCGGACGCAAAATTTGGTTGGATGAATCAGTTGGGCGACTCAATACCAAAAAACGAGGTAGATTGTTAGGTGAATTTGATACGGGTGACACGATTTTGGTTTTGTATGAAGAAGGTGTCTATGAAATGACCGACTTCGAGATGACCAACCGTTTCGACATGAAAAAAATCATCAGCATCCAAAAATTTCACCCCAAAATGGTGGTCAATGTTCTTCACTATCGAGGAGCCAACAAGACCTACTATGTCAAACGTTTCCAAGTCGATACGACTACTTTGGGCGAAAAATTCAACTTTTTGGCAGAAAACAATGGTTCTTATTTGCTTTTTGCTGCCATTGGCGATGAGGTGATTGTGGAATACCTTTACAATGAAAGATTGCGTGGGGAGAAAGTGACTGCCCAATTGAATTTTGCGGAATTTATTGATGTCAAGGGACGTACTGCAATCGGCAATAAGTTGGGCAACCTACACAAGGTGTATGATGTCAATTTGGTCTCGATTAAAAATGAATACGACAAAGAGGAGGCTAAACCTGAACCTCCTGTAGAAACTTCAACTAAAAAAGCAGAGGACAATCCAAAGACAGAGATTGAACAGGGGAAATTGTTTGAGTAGTTTTTTTACTAAGTATTCATCAATAACGAGGGGTTTTAAACCCCTCGTTATTGATGAATGAATTTGAACGAATTCGTATTCTTTGGTAACGGCGAATTCATTCGCTGATAGGCGCTACAAGCTTTACCTTCCTTTAAGGATGCCTTAGGAAACCCACATGTATTTCTAATAAAACCTACCTTCACATTCTACTTGCAGCGAATGAATTCGCCGCTACAATTATTTATGGAAACTCTCCTCTCTAAACACATTAACAATGAGCTTAAAAATCGAACAGCTTCGTAAGTACCTCATTCAGAAGAATGCAGTGGCTTGTATCATTCCTTCAACGGATTCTCATCAAAGTGAGTACATTGCAGACCATTGGAAACTGCTGGAACATTTGTCAAGTTTTTCGGGTTCGGCAGGAACTTTGGTAGTTACATTGAAGGAAGCTTTTTTGTGGACGGATTCTCGTTATTTTACCCAGGCCGAAAATGAATTGGAAGGCTCTGGAATCGTTTTGAAGAGATTAGGAAAGGCACGTAAACCTGAGCATTTGTTTTGGTTGCGGGATAATTTGGACGCAAACTCAGGTGTCCTCTTTGATGGGCGGTTGTTTTCGATGACACAATTGCAGGGAATTGAATCCATGTTTGCGGGAAAAAATTTAAGTTTGATAGAGATCGGTGAGTTGCCTTCCGAGATTTGGGAAGATCAACCTTCCTTGCCCCTCTCCCCTATTTTTCGCCACGAACTGCAATATTGTGGCAAATCGAGCCGAGATAAATTGCAGGAATTACGCACTTTTTTGAAGGAACAAAAAGCAGATTTCCAACTCATCAGCAGCTTGGATGACATCGCTTGGTTGTTCAATATTAGAGGTAGTGATGTCGCCTACAATCCTGTAGTCTACTCTTTTGCTTTGGTATCCGAAGAAAAAGCGATTTTGTTTGTCAATCCTAAAAAAATACCTTCTGCTATTGTCAAAGACCTTCAAAGCGAAGGAATCGAGCTGCAAGATTACACTTCAATCTATGAATACTTAGGCAATCTTCCCATTAACAGCACTGTAGTTTTAGACCCCGACAAAACGAATGTTTATCTCCGACAAGCGATTGCAGCTGACTGCCCTATTATCAAAATGCCCAATCACACAACTTACTTAAAGGCCATCAAAAACGAGGTTGAAATTGAGCATTGGCGCAAAGTGATGGTGAAAGATGGTGTGGCTTTGGTGAAATTTTATATTTGGTTGGAGGCACAATTAGAGGAAGGTAATAGAGTGACGGAATGGACGGCTGCCGAAAGGTTGCATGAATTTAGAGCCGAACAAGCCGAGTTTATTGGGGATAGTTTTGGTGCGATTTCGGCTTATCGAGCGAGTGGCGCAAGTCCACATTATAGTCCAAAAAAAGGCACAAGCAGGGTCATTCAAAAAGAAGGCATGTATTTGTTGGACAGTGGTGGTCAATATTTGGGAGGTACTACGGACATTACTCGTACGATTTCTTTGGGAATGCCTACTCCACAAGAAAAACGAGATTTTACCTTGGTTTTGAAGGGCTTCATACAACTCTCAAAAGTCGTTTTCCCTGTTGGTACAAAAGGGTATCAATTGGAAGTACTTGCCAAAACTGCTTTGTGGGAATATGGTTTGAACTACTTACATGGCACAGGTCACGGCGTAGGTTTTTGCTTGAACGTACATGAAGGTCCACAAAATTTTGGCTCTGCGGTTACCTCAGACCCCAATTCTGCCTTTGAAGTAGGTATGGTAACCACTATTGAACCTGCTTTCTATCGCCCTCAACACTATGGGATAAGAACAGAAAATGTGGTAATTACAATTCACTCTGAATTTCAAAGTTTTCTGAAACATGAAGCAATAACACTTTTTCCAATTGCTACCAACTTGACAGACAAAAGTTTATTGCATTCGGATGAGCTTCAATGGTTGGAGGATTACCACCAAAAAGTATGGCAAGATTTGTCTCCACATTTGAGTGAGAAAGAGCAAGATTGGTTGAAGTCTGCTATGGACTTTTGATTTGACGTATATCCTACAATTTTTAACATAACTATTTCTGTACTTTTGCTGTTATGATGGTGTCAAAAGACAAAATTTAAGTGATGCATTTCTTGAAGTTTTGGCTTTAGGAATTATTGAATTGAGCGAGTCGCTATTTTTTATTTGGATTACAATAATATGTTGAAACAAGCAGAAAGTATTTTACCTACCAAATGGGGAGTGTTTAGAATGATTGCTTATTCTGATTCTCCAGAAACCGCCAATAAGCCCCATATTACGATGATGAGCGTGGATACAAATATTCACAAGCCAGTTGTCGTTCGGATTCATTCGGAGTGCATGACAGGAGATATTTTTGGGTCTGTGCGCTGTGATTGTGGAGAGCAGTTAGACAGGGCATTGGAAATGACGGCACAAGAGGGAGGAATCGTTTTGTATCTCCGACAGGAAGGGCGTGGTATTGGAATCATCAATAAAATGAAAGCCTACAACCTTCAAGATAAAGGTGCCAATACTGTAGATGCGAACCTTCATCTGGGTTTTGAGCCTGATGAACGCTCTTATGGAATCGCCATCAAAATGTTGGAAGATGTGGGAGTTAAGGCGATTCACCTAATGACGAATAACCCCCTAAAGGTTGAAGCATTTGACAATACTTCTATCCGAGTCGTCAGCCGATTGCCAATCGAAATTCCGCCTAAAAAAGAAAATTTGGATTATCTGAGAACGAAGAAATCCCTTATGGGGCATCTTCTGGATTTGGATTGATTGAAAAACAGGAAAGACACCAAAAAGAAAAAGCTGGTTTGCTTCCCACGGCAAACCAGCTTAAAAAAATGTAAAACCTTTATGTTCTGCTGCAAATATAAGACGGATTTCAGCCTATTCTGTTCCTCTTTCGTTGGATGACGAAAAGGTGTAGACGAATGACCAAACTTTGCCGATTAGCTGTAGAAAAGACCTATCAAAGAGTCTATCTTTTGTCTATTCTACATGATCAAACAAACGAAGCTTTTGCTTCAAATCAGGCATATAGTTGAGGACTGCTTTCTTGATGGTCAGAATATGTTGTTTGACCTTTTCCCTTTCAAACGAGGAAGCTTTTGCCATCTGTTCGATGGTCTGCGCCAAATCTTCCAAGTCGGTCAACCCAATCATCATGAAACTGGGTTTGATGCGGTGCGCAATCTTATAAACCGATTCTGCATCCAGCCTTTCACAAGCACTTTCGATTTCATCCAGTTGTTTGGGCGTTTGTTCGAGAAAAGTTTCGAGCATATCTTGTATAAAATCGAGGTCTCCATCACTGAATTCATATAGATACCTGAATTCTGACTGAATACTCCCCTCCACATTTGGTGTTTCGATTTCGTTTGTTTGCCGAATAAGCTTCAAGTCCAGCCACTTTTCGAAAATGCCCTGTAGCATTTTGGGAGAAAAAGGTTTGGTCAAAAAATCGTTCATTCCTGCATCAAACACCCTTCTTTTTTCGTCAAGAAGTGCTGCAGCAGTCAGTGCGATGATAGGTGTTTTGAAGTTAGGATTTGTGGGGTCTTTGCGGATTTCGATAGTGGCAGCACAGCCATCCATTTCGGGCATATGGACATCCATTAGGACCAAGTGATAGGCACTGTTTTTAGACATTCTCACCGCTTCCAGTCCATTGACAGCCAAATCATAGTTGGCATTCCAAATCTCCAGAATTTTGGTGACCAATTTTTGGTTCATATCATTGTCCTCAACGACCAAGACCCTTACCTCCTCCAAAGAGAACAAAGATTCCATCTTGACCTCTGTTTTGAGCGTACGAGAGGCTTTTAGCGAAGATTTACCGAATGAAAGGGTGAAATAAAACTCAGTCCCTTTGCCCTCCTCACTTTTCACTTCAATCTCTCCTCCCTGTCTTTCGACCAATTCTTTAACGATTGCAAGCCCCAAACCCGTACCACCGTATTTTCGAGTAATTTGGTCATCTACTTGTTTGAAGCTCTGAAAAATGATGGGGAGTTTTTTTGGAGGAATTCCGATACCTGTGTCATGGACAGTAAATCGAATGGAATAAGCCTCCTCTGTTTCATCTTGCAGCCTTGCATCAATGCCTACGGTGCCTTGTTGGGTAAATTTTGCAGAATTACCAAGCAGGTTTGTCAGTATTTGATTGAGGCGAGTAGGGTCTCCTACGATTTGGTTTTCGATTTTGTAGTCCATAGAGAATGCCACACTGATGGGTTTCTCTTTGACCTTGTATTGAAAAGTGGCTTGAAGTGATTTGAGGAGTTCAAATAGGTTGAAGGTTTTTGATTCAAACTCCAATTCTCCTGCTCCAATCTTGGACAAATCCAGAATGTTGTTGATGATTGCCATTAGGCTATCTGCCGAAAACATCAAGGAATCAACATAGTCTTTTTGATTATCAGTAAGGTTGCTTTGATAGAGCAAGTGAGACATCCCTATGACGGCATTCATGGGGGTACGAATTTCGTGGCTCATATTTGCCAAAAACTGCTGCTCTGCAAGCCTTGCCTTTTCTGCGGTCTGTTTTGCTTGTATCAGCTCATTCTCTGCCTGTTTTCGTTGGGTGATGTCCCTCAAAAAGATGCTGAAAAAATCCTCCTCATTGATTTTGATGTGTGAAACACTCATTTCGATGGGGAATTCTTCTAAGTTTTTTCTGAGTGCTGTGAGGACTAAGAGTTTATCGAAGAAATCGTTGCTCCCTGTCTCATTGAATTGGGTAAAAGCCCGTTTGTAATAAAAGCGAAAACTCGGAGTGATAACCGTATTGATGAGCGTCTTCCCAAGTATTTCGGATTTGGAGTAGCCAAAGATGTTTTCTGCTTGCTTGCTCCATTCTTTGATTCTCCCTACTCCATCAATAATCATCACTGCATCGAGTGAAGTATCAATTACTTGTCGCAGAGTATTTTCATTTTCAGATAACTTCCTCTTGGTGAGTTGTTGGCGTTCGTAAGCAAAACAGCCCTCCAATGAAACAGCGAATTTGTTCACCACATTTCGGAGTTGAGACATCTCGGTATAAGAGAAGGCTTCTGTCCGAAAGGCGTGGTAAACCTTTAGAAAACCAAAATCCCCAAGCCTAAAAAAAGCAAATGCGCCTCCTTGGACTCTCTTTTCTTGGACAAAATCACCAAAGTTCTCTGCTTTTGTGGAGACCGAAAAAAAATCCTTGTTTTGAAGCCCTTCCCATATTAGGTTGTCTTCCTCAAGTTCGGTTTTATCGACTCTTATTGCAGGGTGTGCGAACAAGAGATTGAATGTATTCTCAGAGCTTGTTTTTTCAAAGGAAGGGGAATCCTTGACCCATACAGATACAAAAGAATATTCTTTCCGAGCAATCAACACATTGACAAAACCCTCACAATTCTTTTTGGTTTCGACAGAGCTTCCCACTGCCAAAGACAATTCATATAGAATCGAAATATCTTTTATAATTTGTATGTTTGTATTCATCTATACAGTGCTTCTTTCGGTTTTTACGACTATTTCTTTGGAACTACTTTTACTTAAAAAATGTACCTATTACAATTGTCTTATTGAAGAATTCCAAATAACCTTCGCCATAGGAAGATATTTCTCCAAGGGTGAGAATGCCTTGCGGGTGAATGGGTTGATTTGTTTTATTGAAGCACTCCGAAACGACCTTTAGTTCTTCCGAAAAGTCATTTTCCAAAAACAAAGTTCTCGAAATACAATCTACAATCAATGTTTGAGCTATTTCAGGCATATCCTCAGAGAGTGTGTCTTCTGCAGCTCTTTTTGCAGAGGAAATCAGCGCATTTTTTTCTCCCTTCAAAATGTACAAGACCGTATTCTCTGGTACTTCCCCCACACAAACCAATGCTCCATTTTCGTCCACTGCAATTGGGTCACGCACAATATCTTCGCTGTTTTCCTTGAAAATCCCAAAAGGGTAAGCTTTTGCAATGTCAAAAAAATTGTCTTTTGTGATGGGTATGGTACAGTCTTGGTCGATTACTTCTTTGTAAAGGTCAAAGGCATTTTGCCAATTTAGTTCATGGATAACGTTTTTCTCCGTGCGAGTAGCCACAAAAGGACCTTCCAATTGTTGCCAACCATGTCG
>JBGCDY010000520.1:0-6299 GCA_045105835.1 Chitinophagales bacterium | reverse complement strand
TCCCTTCTATGTTCAGCTTGGACTGCAAAGAATGAATTTGCCCCAGAATACTTGTTCCTTTGCATTCATCTATGATTCGAATGCCTACATTGGAAAGAACAATTTCAATGTTATTGGATTTTATTTGAATGCCATTTTTCGAAAATTTCGGTTGTTTGTCGCCTTCTTTTTCTTTTGGGAATAAGCTACTTAGGTTGCTGTAGCCCAATGAGTCTTTGTGAATGGTGATATTGCCATCAGAGAGCTTGAAAGACTGGGCTTCAAAAATTTTATTTCGCCAATCTTGCAAGGACAAACCAATCTCCAATGTTCCCAACTCCAATGGAATCTTTTGGGATTCTATTGAAAGCGAATCGGCTACTAATACATTTTGGAGGGAAACAGTGGTGTGGGGAAAATGTCTAAAAATACTGATATTGGCACTACCAAAGGAAATAGAGCTGTTGTTTAAAAATGGCAAATCCTTCAATATCTTCGTCTTATTGGATTGCAAATAACTATTTGCCACAAACAAACTCACAAAGAAACCCCCTATCAATAACACCACTAAAACAAACAAATATTTGAAAATGCGGCGAGTTATGGATTGTTTTTTGAAGGAGCTATCATCATTTGGAGTGTTTTTGTTCATCTATAAACCAAAAAAAATTAGCAATAGGAGCATACCATCTACTTGTAAAAGTACAAAATTAAGTCTTGACCCAAATGGATTTAACATTTTGCTCTTTGTTAAAACGACAAAACCCCAAAACCAAGTATTTCTGGTTTTGGGGAATCCTAATTGTGTCGTTTGTTATCAAAATTCGTTACCCATTTTATTTGTCGGGCATCAAATCAATCAAATTTTCAATAAAGGGCTGCTTCTTGATGATAGCTGCCAAGTCCAATACGGGCTGAATCGCACTTGGTTTTTTATTGTCTTGTTCAGGTTTATTCGCTTCTGGAGCCTCAATAGTAATGACTCTGAATGTATAAGACATGATTTGAAAAACTATATTTTCCTTCAATACAGACTGGCTTACAGCTCGGGTATTCATCCATGTTCCATTGGTGCTACTGTCAGTCAATAAGGGCTGTTCTCCATCCAAAGTAATGTAGGCATGTTGGCGAGATACACCTCTGTCATCCAACACAATACTACAGCTGGAACTGCGTCCGATCGTCAAAGTTCTGTCAAAGTCGAATGTTTTTGTATTTTTCTTGGATGAATGGGGCTTACTCCAAGTTAATGTAATACGCATGGCTTGTTGTTAATTTAATCGTTCAGTGAAAAAGACCAAATGGGGGATGGGACTGACTGATTAAAATCAAATTTGATGCCATAATTTTAATTGGAAAATCAATCAAAGGTCAGGCAGGTTCAAAAAACCTAGCCTGACCTTTGATTCTTACATTTGGTTGAGCCTAAGCTGTCTGAATCCATCCCTCCAAATAAGTTACCGCTTTTCCACTCATCGCCACCCGATTGTCTTCCAAAACTTCACACCACAATTCGCCTCCACGCTTAGAAACCTGCAAGGCGTGTAAGTTCGTTTTGTTCAATCGTTCTGCCCAGAAAGGAGTCAAAATCGTATGCGCCGAACCTGTCACAGGGTCTTCATTTACGCCTTTGTCGGGTGCAAAAAAACGAGACACAAAATCGGCTCTTTCGCTTGGAGCAGTCACAATCACACTGTCCATTTTTGCCAATTTCCCGAAATCGGGTTTCAATTCCAAAATCTCTTCTTCTGAGGCATACAATGCCATTTGGTAGAAAGAAGAATGGACTTCAATGGGTTCTTTGCCGAGAGCTTCAATGAGTTCGGGAGAAGCTTTTGAAGGCTTCGGAGGGCTTGAAGGGAAATTGAGGGTGAGCATATCATCCGCCTTCATGACAGTGAGCAAACCGCTGTTGGAATTGAAAGAAATCGTGGATTTCGAATAATTCAAATGATTGAAAATCACATGGGCTGCTGCCAAAGTAGCGTGTCCACACAAATCCATTTCCACTGTGGGAGTGAACCACTTCAAATCAAAACCATTTCCATAGGGAATAAAAAAAGCTGTTTCGGAGAGGTTATTTTCGGCTGCAATGTTTTGCATGGTGGTTTTGTCGAGCCAATGCTCTAAGGGACAAACTGCAGCGGGGTTTCCTCCAAATAGTTGATTCGTAAAAGCATCAACTTGGTACATAGGGATTTTCATACAAATTCATTTTGTAGTTACAAAAAAATAAAATTGTTCTTCCCTTTTTCTTGTTCTGGATTAATGATAGGACAAACTGAGGGCTGTTTTGGTTCTACATTTCTTCTTCAATTTTTCACCACCCATTTGTGTAGTAGTGATTCAGTTTCACAAGGTTTAACTTTATACAATCATGTAACTCTTTCAAATTGGTAGATTCACAAGTACACGCATAGTTTGATGGAACGTTTATATTGATAAGTATGAACATGAAGAGGCTCTCGAAAGACAGCCTCTTTTTTTGTTGACTTTTTGAAGATGAACTGATAGACAGAAAGGAACTTTACTTAATTTTGAAAATTGCATTTGTGCACCAGTTCTCATTCCAAAACCATCACCTATGTCCATTCGGTATCTACTACTTTGCCTCCTCTTGATTGCCGCCTGCAATCCTCCTTCCATAGAAAATCATTCTCATTCAATTCCAAACACAGAAACCTCCAAAGTTATGCCCTTCAAAACTCCCACAACTCCTTCAATGCCTTACATCGCTGTTTTGGGAATCGCCCAAGATGCGGGTTATCCACAAGCTGCTTGTCAAAAAGCTTGCTGCAAAAGGACTTGGCATCAACCTGAAAGCAAACGTTTGGTGTCCTGCTTGGCATTGATAGACCCGATTAGCCAACAAAGGTGGTTGTTTGATGCTACACCTGACTTTCGGGAGCAATTGCAGCGATTGGACAGTTTGCAGCTTGGAGGGAAGGAAGAATATTTGTCGGGCATTTTTTTGACCCATGCTCATATCGGGCATTATACGGGTTTGATGCACTTGGGACGAGAGGTCATGGGTACGAAGAAAATGAAAACTTATGCGATGCCTCGGATGCAAGATTTTTTGACCAATCATGCACCCTGGAGTCAGTTGGTGAAGCTCGAAAACATTGCTTTTCAGTCATTGCAGCACGAACAAGCTGTTGTGTTGAATGAGCGATTGAAGGTTACACCTTTTCTCGTTCCACACCGAGATGAGTTTTCCGAAACGGTGGGTTTTAAGATTGAAGGAACTTCAAAATCGGCTTTGTTTATTCCAGATATTGACAAATGGCATTTGTGGGATAGGGACGTTTTGAAGGAAATTGAAGCAGTGGATTATGCCTTTTTGGATGCTACTTTTTACGCCAATGGAGAGATTGCAGGGCGAGACATGAGCGAAATCCCCCACCCTTTTGTGGAGGAAAGCATGAAATTATTTGCAGATTTGCCTGCAAAGGAAAAAGCCAAGGTGCATTTTATCCATTTCAATCACACCAATCCTGTATTGAATGAAAGTAGTGAGGCACATGAAAATGTATTGAAGCAAGGGTTTCGAGTAGCGAAGGAAATGAGTGTATTGGAATTGTGAGAGTTTTCTCAATCTTTATTTCCCTACATACTGAAGGAAAATACTTATTCGATGGCATTGCGGAAGGCGAAATTGGACTTGATAAAAGAGGGCTTTGTTGAGCCGAGGGATTGGTCGGGATTTGCATTGATTGGAAAATAGAACACACGCTAAATCGCTTCTTGAAAAGCTACAATTTTCATTTTCTTTGTTTGTGCGTTTTTGAAGGTTGAGTGATATTTGCAAACATACCGCAGTACTCACCCTTCTATTTTATCATTTTCTTAAACCTACAACAAAACATGAGAATTTTTAGTTTATTACTCCTCAGCTTATTGTGCAGCACGCTTGTCTTCGCCCAACAAAAAGACCGAGCTTCACAAATGATGAAAACCATTGAAAAAGAAGGTTGGGACAAGGAAAAGTTTCTTGGGAACTTCGAAAAAGACCTTCAAGAGGCGGCAAAAAGCAACAAAAACTTCACCCTCACCAAAGTCCACATCGACCGCAAAACGGGAGTCATTAGTGCTTCGGTAAAGGATGCAAAAGGCAAAACAACTTCAATGGATGGCACTCAGTTTTTGACCGAAATTCGGGAAAGTGCCCTGCAAAATACTTCCAGAAGTTATGCACATAGTTTCCTCCCCGATTGGTTGTGCTGGCTCATAGGTTGTGACGACACACCTACTTCTACGCCTCCTCCTACAAATGATGACATGAGTCCAGAAGACAAATGGAACTTAGATCAAAGACGCAGAGCCGCAGGACTTCCACCATTTTTCACACCTGGTGAATATCCCAAAAACAGATAGTGAATTGGGGTTGCAATTGAAGCAAAAGAAATCAAATTTTACGCACCAAATTGGATACCACAAAAAACGCCCTTACTTATTTTTCAAAGCAAGGGCGTTTGTATTTTGAATTCAAAATGATACTATCCTTCCAACAATACCTGTTTCACTGTATTGCGTCCCAGCTGATACATATGTACCTCATCTGGACCATCTGCAATACGAACGGTACGGCCATAAATCCAAAAACCCGACAAAGGCGTATCTTGAGAAACACCCATTCCGCCATGTGCTTGAATCGCTCTATCCACAACATTACAAGTCATCGTAGGCACAACAATTTTAATCATTGCAATCAAATCTTTTGCGCCTTTGATGCCCTCACGGTCAATCTTGTCAGCCGCAGAAAGGGTCAACAAACGAGCCTGTTCGATTTCACATCTCGACTTTGCAATCTCTTGACGAATGCTGCTGTATTGCGAAACCGTTTTACCGAATGTTGTTCTTTCAGACACTCGTTTACACATCAAATTCAAGGCACGTTGTGCTGCACCAATCAAACGCATACAGTGGTGAATACGACCTGGTCCAAGACGACCTTGTGCAATCGCAAAACCCTTTCCTTCTCCTACCAAAAGATTGCTCACAGGCACTCTCACAACCTTCAAATATACCTCTGCATGACCTTCTGGTGAATCCAAAACACCACAAACTTCCAATGGGCGAAGTACCTTGACACCAGGCGTGCCAACAGGTACAAGGATCATACTCTGTTGTGAATGTCTCTGAGCAGTAGGGTCCGTTTTTCCCATCACGATGTAAAACTTCGTATGTGGGTTCATCGCACCAGACGACCACCATTTGCGACCATTGATGACATATTCATCGCCATCTCTCACAATAGAAGTCTCAATATTCGTAGCGTCAGAAGAAGCCACTCTTGGCTCGGTCATCAAAAAAGCAGAGCGAATCTCACCATTCATCAAAGGTGTCAACCATTTTTCTTGCTGGGCTGGAGAGCCATATTTTGACAACACCTCCATGTTTCCCGTATCAGGTGCCGAACAGTTGAAAACCTGAGAAGACCAAAGCACTCTTCCCATCAACTCCGCCAAAGGAGCATATTCGAGATTCGTCAAGCCTGGACTTAAGTCCCCATACCCTTTCGGCAAGAACAAATTCCACAAACCTTCTGCTTTTGCAAGGTCTTTGAGTGCCTCCAAACCAGGATAATTTTTCCACGGATTGTTTTCCGTAAACTCAAAGTATTCTTTCTCAATAGGAAAAATATGCTCTTGCATAAAGCGGTCAATCCTTCCTTGTAAATCTTTGGATTTTTCTGTGTATTCGAAATTCATGTATTATTTGTTTTTGGTTGTTTGACAATTCTTGCAAAGAAAAAATCTCTTACTATTTCCGATACTTCAAATCCTCACTTTTTACCTCCCAAATCTTCTTCAAAGGAAGGGCTTCCTCATTATTTAATTCCCCCTTTGAAGGGGGCAAGGGGGATGTTAGGGATGTAGAAATAAATAGGCTACTCAAATTTTATAAAGGTATTTTTTCTTTTAGGAAGGCAAAAATTTTTAGCATAGCAGGGCTATGGTCAAAATTTTTAGCGCATCTAAAAGGAAAAAGAACGAGTAAAATGTGTAGGCTATTATTTGCTAAATCCCTTACGTTAGATTTGAGCTATATTACAGTATATTAAGAATGAACTTCAAGATGAGTTTATAAATATCGTTTCACACAAAACAAATATTGAATTCCCCTTCTAAATTCTCTTTCATTCTTAAGAATTGAGTTTTTCATAAAACAAAAACTTCAACTCTATCTTCTATTTACAAAACTGTTAGTGAACCTTATTTTTGACTGTTATTACTGCAAAAATGACAATTTTTCTTCAAAAGCAGATGTAAAGTTTAGATTTTTACTTTCATTTGTATTTTTATTCACCATCATTT
>JBGCDY010000519.1:0-2321 GCA_045105835.1 Chitinophagales bacterium | reverse complement strand
GGAGGCCTCAATGAATCTTCCAAAACCCAAGTACTTTTTGCAAATACTCAATACCTAGGTGGTAGTGGCATTAACCTTAGTGGTTTTGGTCTCGGACAACGCATGGGTGAATCAGGCGTTTTGGGACTCAATGTAGTTTCTATGAGCTTTGGCGAACAAGATGTTACTACCATACAAGCTCCAGAAGGAGGAACAGGTGCTACTTTTGAGATTCAATTGTTGAACTTAGGAATTTCTTATGCCCGTTCCTTCTCCAATAGTATCCATGTAGGTTTTGTAGGAAGAATCATTAGTGAATCTATTTTTGATGTGACTGCCAGTGGCATCGCATTTGACATGGGTATCCAATACGTGACTGGTCCTAAAGACAATGTTCACTTTGGAGTGTCTCTTCGCAACATTGGTACTCCAATGCAATTCCGAGGAGATGGTTTGTCTGTAAAACTACCTGTTGAAGGAGGTTATAATGTAACTGTCAAAAACCAAGCAGATCGTTTTGAATTACCTTCTGTATTGAACATTGGTGTAGGTTACGATATGCACCTAGATTCCATGGATCAGCACATTGTATCATTGGTAGGTAATTTCACCTCCAATGCTTTCAGCAAAGATTACTTAGGTGCAGGTATTAGCTACACCTACAATAAAAGATTCTCTGTAAGAGCTGCTTACCGCTATGAAGACGGCTTGGATGGAGACTTGGATTTCAGTGAAAGAACTTCTGAGTTTACAGGATTGAGTGCAGGAGTAAGTGTTGAAGTTCCGATTAAAGAAGGCGGTACTTCTATCGGATTTGACTATGCTTATAGAGCTACTGCCTCTTACAACAACAACCATACAATCGGTGTTCGACTCAATCTTTAATTTAAGATACCTCGAATATATGATTTTGAATTGAAGTTTTTTTTAATCTCAACTATATTCATTAGTTTTGCATTAAGATTTGAGAAACGTTTCTGAACCCAGAGACGTTTCTTTTTTTATGTTAACCTATCAAAACTCTGTTTAAAAATGGCAGTTAAATATTATTCTCCTGAAGGCTTAGAAAGATTAAGAAAGGAACTGCACCACATGAAAACCAAAGGCCGTTCTTCAATGTCTAAGCAGTTGGCAGATGCTCGTGAAAAAGGAGACCTATCAGAAAATGCAGAATACGATGCTGCAAAAGAAGCACAAGGTTTGCTCGAAATGAAAATCTCAAAATTAGAGGAAGAACTTGGCAATGCCCGTTTGTTGGATCCAGAAAGAATGGATACCTCAAAAGTAATGATCCTATCAAAGGTAAAGGTCAGAAACCTCAAATTCAACAAGGTTTTCAATTACCAAATCGTTTCACAAAGCGAGGCAAACCTAAAAGAGGGAAAAATTTCTTTCAGCTCTCCTATTGCAAAAGGTCTATTGGGACACAAAGTAGGCGATAAGGTAAAAATCTCTGTTCCTGCAGGAACCATTGATTTTGAAGTGTTAGAAATTACTATGTAAAAAAGTCTCTCCTAAAATGGTCAAATACATCACTTCATTTGACCATTTTTCCTTCAATAAATATACAAAACGCCAATACCATGTCCAGCATTTTTTCCAAAATCATAGCAGGTGAAATCTCCTGCTACAAAATAGCCGAAGACGAACATCATTTTGCCTTTTTGGATATTTTTCCTGTAGCCAAAGGTCACACACTCGTTGTTCCCAAAAAAGAAATTGACTATTTCTTTGACCTTGACGAAGATGAGGTAAGTACCTTGATGATTTTCTCCAAAAAAATTGCTGCAGCAATCGAAAAAACCATTCCTTGCGAACGTATTGGGATGACAGTTCTCGGTCTTGAAGTTCCCCATGCCCATGTTCACCTTGTCCCATTGGATGAAAAAGGAATAATCAGTTTTAGAAAAAAATTGAAATTGCAAAAAGAAGAATTTGAAGCAATTGCAGCGGAGATTCGAGGAAATTTGTAAGCAAGTATTGAAAAAATCCTACTTCCACTTTTGCAGAAATAACCGTTTTTCGAATATTCCCAACCCTATCCGACACAAAGTATAGTTATATTCCCTCTACATGAATCTATTGAAGGAAAAGAAATAGTAAATGAAAAATGATTTTATTGACTTGGTTAAGTCTATTGAATTACCCGCTTTTGTTTTCAGTAAAAAAATGGAGCGATATTATTTCTTTGAAATGCCAATTGGACAAGCCTTATTATTGCAGTTGGTGAATATTCTGAACAGTTGTTCCAATTCCCAAAGACTAAAAGGGTTGTTTATCGATTCCAACTTTGATGTTATTCATTCCCATATTTTGTTTGATTACGAAAAACTGAATAGCAT
>JBGCDY010000518.1:0-4965 GCA_045105835.1 Chitinophagales bacterium | reverse complement strand
ATTGAAGATATTCCATTGGATGCAAATGGCGATCCTATTTTGCAGCAAGTATTGGCAGATACCGATCCTCCAGCATTATTTATTCAGCCATTGGTTGAGATTGGCGGAAGCCTTTGGACATTGGATTCATTTTTGGATATTGATGTAGTAGTGGGTACAGAATATATAGATGCAGGTGCTGTTGCACAAGACGAAGGCGATGTATTTGGTTGCCCTCCAACGATTGTGATTGACAATCCTGTAACAACTGAAAGTGCAACTCCTGCAGACGAACCTTTTGAAGTAATTTATACGGCTACGGATCACACAGGTAAAGAATCTACTGCAAGCCGATTTGTGAATGTAATTGGTACAGATTTAACACCACCTGTTATTCAGTTGTTGTTAAGCCCTGATCCAAACGAAGTTGCGGAAAATGGTTCTGTATTTGAAGTAGATGTAGAGATTGGAGCAACTTGGGAAGAACCTGGTTTTTATGCTTTTGACAATGTAGACTTAGACCTTACTTCATCTGTCACTATTGGCGGAGAAACAGTTGATTTAGAGAAGGTTGGAGAGTATACTATTGTGTACAACGTGCAGGATGCAGGCGGCAATATTGCTGCGGCTACTCGGATTGTAAATGTTTTGGATAGAACAGGGCCTACAGTTGGAATCATTGGACCTGTACCTTCAGTAGTTCCTTGTAATGGTAACTACTTTGAGTTTGGAGCCAACGCTTTTGACGAAGTAGATGGTACTGTGGATATTACAATAGGTGGTGATCCAGTATGTACGACTTTGGCTGGTAGTTACATCGTTACTTACACGGCTACGGATGCGAGTGGAAATGTAAGCACTGAATCTCGTTTGGTGATTGTTCAGGGTGACTGTGATGTGGCTTGTATCGAAGTAGGCATCGAAGACAGTTTCTTGTATAGAGCTATCAATATGCGCCCGAATCCAACCAAAGGATTGTTGCACATCAATGCGGAAGGAGTAGACATGGAGAACGCAACTGTTGAAGTGTATAATGTGGTTGGTAAATTAATCAGTACAACTTCAATGACTGGAAATGTTCATACTGCTGATTTGAGCGTACAACCTGCTGGAATCTACATGGTGAAAGTAAACACAAATGAAGGAAGCATTGCGAAGAAAATCATAGTAGAATAAGATTTTCTTTTTAATACACGACACAAAAGAATGAATCACATCATTTGGATAGATTCGTTTTGACTTTATATTGAAAAGCCATCGTTTTTAGAAATGCAAGCGATGGCTTTTCGTTTTTTAATGAGCAACCTTCGGAAATTTTAGGGTCTTCTGAAGGTTCTTTTTTGTACAAATATCGAGATGGGGGAGTATTAATCGGCATTTTCGGCGAATCTACTTAACATAATATAAATTATAGGCAATATTACCAATTCTTTACCTCAATAGCTATAGTACTAGTAGATTCACTACTAGTAAGGCCTACCATACAGTCTTCAAAAGATGGCGCACTGAATTTTGCCCTTGCATTGTTGGAGAATCCAAAAGGTTCTTTGGGAATGCCGAGCATATTTTTGTCCAATATGCCATTTCCGTTTTCGTCGTGAAAAATGCTGATGGCATATTCATTCGCCTCCAAACCTTCAAATATAATTTCTACAGAAGTTTTGCCCGCTTCAATTTCGGAAGCTCGATACTGCAATGGCGTAGTCAAAAAGTCTTCTTTTGAAGAATAAATTGCTGCCAATATTTTACCTTTATCATGTTTGATATTGGTGATTTTTACCTTCAATTCCTCTACTTTGTTTTGCTTTATTGAAGGTAAGTAATTGATAGTCAGAATCAAAAATAATATATAAAATTTAGTGAAGCCCATATGCTTTGTTTTTTAAACGAAAAAATCATTTTTTTGAATTCTAAGTATATCCACTTTTGAAGTGCTGTTTTTGAGCTGTAAATATATGATTATGAGCAATTTAGTATTGTAATGAGATTTCAATTATCCACTTTTTTTCTCATCTACGCTCAATTGTATCGGATTTCGCTTCAATGCTTGTTAAATTTACGCTGTCGAATTAGAACCTTACTATGTTTAATTTTTGAAAGTTCAGGCAAAAAAGGTTTGAACTCCAAATAAAAAATAATACAATCCCTTAATTCTTTACACAGAAAACTACAAAATACAACATGAATCGAACGAATATTATTTTAGCACTCCTCTTTTTTCTTCAAACAAGTTTCATTGCAGCCCAAGTCGTCACTTGGGATCCTGTATTGTTTACCGCCGAAGATATGGTAACTATTACCTTCGATGCCAGCGAAGGTAATGGCGAATTGGCAGGTGAAGGCGGAGCCATCTATGCCCATACGGGGGTGATAACGAGTGAAAGTACTGCACCAAATGATTGGAAATATGTGGTTTCGGAATGGGGCGTGGCAGACAATAAAGTGCTGATGACTTCCATTGGTGACGACAAATACCGAATTTCCTATAATCCACGAGATTACTACAGTGTGCCTTCAAACGAAGGTATTTTGCAGCTTGCTTTTGTGTTCCGAAATCTGGATGGATCTAAAGTTGGACGTGCTGTAGATGGCGGAGACATTTTTATAGACGTTGCCCAAAGTTCAGGCTTGCAAGCTACTTTTGCGGAACCTTTTGAACGCCCTTACATTGCAGAACTCAATGAGACATTCACCATTGCGGTGCAAGCAAGTGAGGAGGCTACTATCTCTATTTATGTGGACAATCTTTTGGTGGCACAAGATGTAGGCACACAAGCAGTGCACGAAGAAACGGCTTCGGAAGAGGTTAAAAAATGGATCAAGTATGTGGTGAGTACCAATACGGAGGAAGTTGTGGATTCGTTCTTCTATTTGGTTCAGCCTTCCAATACCATAGAGGCTGTGCCTATGGGGCTTGAAGATGGTATCAATTATATAGACGACAATACAGTTTTGTTTTCTCTCTTTGCGCCTGGAAAAAAATTCGCTTATGTGATTGGAGAGTTTAACAACTGGGAAATTGACCCTGCTTACCAGATGAAAGTTACGCCTGAGGGCAATCGCTATTGGCTGCAAATTGAAGGTTTGGAAGCGGGCAAAGAATATGCTTTTCAATATTTGGTAGATGGCTTCATCAAAATTGGTGACCCTTATGCCGAGAAAGTCTTAGATCCGTGGAATGACCAGTTTATTCCCGAAAGTACGTATCCGAATTTGAAGTCCTACCCTTCTGGAAAAACCACCGATATTGTAAGTGTTTTCCAAACGGCACAAACACCTTATGAGTGGAAAACGACAGACTATGAACGTCCTGAACAAACCAATTTGGTGATTTATGAATTGTTGATTCGTGATTTTTTGGAGAGCCAAAGTTATGATGATTTGACCGACACCTTGGATTATTTGGAGCGATTGGGCGTGAATGCCATCGAGTTGATGCCGATTATGGAATTTGAAGGCAACAATAGCTGGGGCTACAATCCGAGTTATTTCTTTGCTCCCGACAAATATTATGGCACTGAGGACGCTTTGAAGCGGTTTATTGATGAAGCACATAGCAGAGGAATTGCAGTGATTCTGGACATGGTATTGAACCATGCTTTTGGTCAGTGCCCTTTGGTGCGTTTATATCCTGATTTGGACCAAAGTCCTTACCACAACAAAATTGCGAGACATCCCTTCAATGTGGGCTATGATTTCAACCATGAGAGTGATGCCACTAAATATTTTGTGGATCGAGTGAACGAATACTGGCTGACGGAATACAAATTTGACGGTTACCGTTTTGACTTGTCCAAAGGTTTTACCCAAAACGACACGGGCGATGATATAGGAGCTTTTGGTCAAAGAGATGATTCTCGTATTGCGCTTTTGAAGCGAATGGCGGACAAACTTTGGGAGGTTGATCCAACAGCTTATGTGATTTTGGAGCATTTTGCGGATAATGGTGAAGAGACAGAATTGGCGAATTATGGGATGATGCTTTGGGGAAATGCCAACCACGATTATGCGGAGGCTGCAATGGGTTATTCGGGGAATTTTTCAGGGCTTTCTTATAAATCTCGTGGCTTTAGTTCACCTCATTTGGTGGGATATATGGAGAGTCATGATGAAGAGCGCATGATGTACCGATTGCCGAATAATGGCAATAGCAGTGGAGGCTACAATACCAAAAACTTTGAAACTGCTATCGAGCGGGCAAAAATGGCAGCTACTTTCTTTTTCCCGATTCCTGGCCCCAAAATGGTTTGGCAGTTTGGTGAAGTAGGCTATGATTTTTCGATTAACCGATGTACGGATGGCAGTATCAATGGAAATTGCAGATTGTCAGATAAGCCTGTTCGCTGGGATTATTACGAGGATGCAAGCCGCCGAAGTCTTTTTGACCATTACAGTTTGATGATTGCTTTGAAGAAAAACTACCCTACTTTTCAAACTGATAACTTCAATACAGAATTGGGTTCTGCCTTCAAAATGATTCGCCTTCGTCACAGCGAAATGGATGCCTTGATTGTCGGAAATTTTGATGTGGTTGAAGCCAGTAAATTGGTGACATTCACTCAGTTTGGGACTTGGTACGATTTTATGACGGGTGAAGAATTGGAAATTTTGGACATCTTCCAAACCTTGACCTTGGCTCCTGGGGAATTCCATATTTACACTTCTACTCCTCTCCCATCACCTGCCGAATTGTTGATGACTTCTATTGAAGACCTCGAAATTTTGACGGCTAAATACCAGATTCGACATTTTCCGAATCCTTTTCAACACACGACAACGATTGAATATGATTTGCCGAAGGCTGCAAAGGTGAATGTGCGGATTTTCAATGTCTTGGGTGAAGAAATTGAAGTGCTTTTTGAAGGGAAACAAAGTGCTGGGCTTCAATCTTTAGATTGGGAGGCAAATGATTTGCCGAATGGGGCTTATTTTTACGAAGTGGATATTGAAGGAGAACGAGTGATGGGCAGACTTTTGTTGATGAAG
>JBGCDY010000517.1:0-3191 GCA_045105835.1 Chitinophagales bacterium | reverse complement strand
GATTGTTTCTTCTGATTGAGAAATGTGTGTTTCTGTAACGGCGACTTCAGTCGCTGACACGCTCCACAAGATTGATTATCTTTGAAATATCGCTTTAAACCTTATAGGTTTTGCTTCGAAAATTATCCCAATTATCCATTTTGTATGTATTATCAAAGACCAAACCTATAAGGTTTTTTCACATACTACTTGCAGCGATTGAAATCGCCGATACAAATAAACAACAACCAAAATGAATACACCACTTTCTTTTTTCAGCTTATTAATTCTTCTCTGTTTGTTTTCTTGCAGCAATCAACCCGTCAACAATGCTCCAAAAAACAAAACAGCAAAAACAGACCTCATTCTCTTCAATGGCACGATTTACACCGTTGATGAAGACCTACCCAAAGCCGAGGCAGTCGCCATGAAAGATGGCAAAATCACCTTTGTGGGAAGCAATGAGGACATACAATCTTGGATACCCGATGCGTCAAAAGTCATTGATTTGGAAGGCAAAACGGTTTTCCCTGGTTTCGTCGAAAGTCATGGACATTTGTTGGGTTTGGGTCGTCAAAAAACACAATTGGAATTGGCGAACCTCAAGAGCTATGATGCATTGGTGGCTTTGGTAGCAGAAACCGTCAAAACGACCAAAAAGGGAGAATGGATTTTGGGGCGAGGATGGCATCAGAGCAAATGGGAAAAAATTCCGAGTCCTTCGGTCAAGGGTTTTCAAGTACACGATGCTTTGAGTGCCGTGTCTCCTGACAATCCTGTTTTTCTAAGTCATGCAAGTGGTCATGCGGGTTTTGCGAATGCCAAAGCAATGGAATTGGCGAAGGTGAACAGCAAAACGACTTTTGCGGACAATGGCGAAATCATGAAGGATGGGGAAGGGAATCCAACGGGGGTTTTTGTGGAAAATGCGGAACAGTTGATTACCGCTCACATCCCCGAATCTACGCCCGAAAGCGATGCCAAGGCTTTGCAGGCTGCGATTGATGAATGCCTCCAACACGGTGTTACTTCGTTTCAAGATGCGGGTTCGGAACAAAAAGACATTGACCTTTACAAATCTTTTTTGGAGAAAAAACAGCTTCCAATTCGCCTCTATGTGATGTTGGCAGGATGGGCAGAAGACGATAGTTTGCTGCAAAAATGGTATGCGAATGGACCAGAAATTGGTTTGGGAGACAATCACCTTACGGTTCGTAGTATCAAAATGTACTCGGATGGTGCATTGGGCTCTCGTGGAGCTTGGCTATTGGATGAATACAGCGACCGCCCTGCCCATTTTGGAAACAGCATCATGGAAATGGAAGCCATTTACAATACTGCCTCCAATGCCCTGCAAAATGGTTTTCAAGTTTGTACCCATGCCATTGGCGACAAGGCAAATCGAGAGGTGCTGAATCAATACCAAAAAGCTTTTGAGGCGCATTCCGATGCTGCAAAGGAGGCTCGTTTTCGTGTCGAACACGCCCAACACCTTTCGCTTGAAGACATTCCGAGGTTTGCAGAAATGGGGATAATAGCTTCTATTCAAGGGATTCACATGGCTTCTGACCGCCCGTGGGCAATTGATCGACTCGGCAAAAAACGCATTGAAGAGGGGGCTTACGTTTGGCAAAAACTGCTGCAATCTGGTGCAAAGGTCATCAATGGAACGGATACGCCTGTCGAACCTTTGAATCCTTTTGCCTGTTTTTATGCTTCGGTGACCCGCCAAACTTTGGGTGGTAAACCAGAGGGAGGTTATGAGGCAGACCAAAAAATGACCCGTGAACAGGCTTTGAAAACCTATACTTTGGATGCAGCTTATGGTTCTTTTGAGGAAGCGACCAAAGGCTCTATTGAAGTAGGCAAACTGGCGGATTTTGTGGTATTGGACAAGGACTTGATGCTGATTCCGAGTGAGCAAATTCTAAGAACAAAGGTGCTTTATACGATTATTGGTGGGGAAGTGGTTTTTGAAGGAAGTAGATAGAATTGTCCATTTTCCTTTCAATTAAACAGCGTTCAACTGTTGTTAAGGTCTCCGACCGTTGACAAAGTTTCGTCACCTTCTACTCGCACGCATTTGTAATGTGAGTGTATTTTTGTGTCGTTTGAAACGACAGGAAATGTCAAGCACTCATTCCAGACTTGTCCCAAGAACTTGGTATAAGTGCAAGTAGGGTTCATTCCCTCCGCAAATCAAAATTATTCAACTGTTGTCAAGGTCTCCGACCCTTGACAAAGTTTCGTCACCTTCTACTCGCGCGCATTTGTAATGCGAGTGTATTTTTGTGTCGTTTGAAACGACAGGAAATGTTCAGCACTCATTCCAAACTTGTCCCAAGAACTTGGTATGAGTGCAAGTAGGCTTCATTTCCTCCACCAATCAAAACCACTCAACTGTTGTCAAGGTCTCCGATCATTGACAAAGTTTTAGTGAACACCTTGACAACACCTGCAAGGTTTGTCAACGGTTGAACGGTAAATACACAAGAAAGTTCCTTTAAATCTAACAGTTCCTGTTCACACCCCTTGCCCATCCCAAACAAAAGCCTTATTTTTCCTCCCCATTAAAATCAAAAACTAAAACAAAGACCCAATGAGCCAATTAGCCCAAGAACTCATCACCGAAAACAAACGAACCAAAGCCAAAAGTCTTGATTTGGGAAATTGTGGACTGACTGATTTGAAGAAACAAGTCCCTGAATTATTTGATTGTGTGTGGTTGGAGGAATTGAATCTGGGAGAGTATTATTGGAGTGAAGTAGAGAATAAAAACCTCAAAACAAAGAATGTAGGCGATATTAATAAACTTAGAAGCAATGCATCGGCTATTCTTCAAGTTTCTAATTTGGAGAAAATACACTTAGAAGACAATGACTTAAAAGATGTTTCTTTCTTAGCAAATTTTGAAAAGCTACAAACACTAACGCTAGCTAACAATCAAATCAGCGACATCCGTTTTTTGGAAAAACTCACGGGTTTACAGACTTTAGACCTTCGCAACAATCAAATCAGCGACTACAGTTTTTTGGAAAAACTCACGGGTTTACAGACTTTATACCTTAGCAACAATCAAATCAGCGACTACAGTTTTTTGGAAAAACTCACGGGTTTACAGACTTTATACCTTCGCAACAATCAAATCAGCGACATCCGTTTTTTGGAAAAACTCACGGGTTTACAGACTTTAGACCTTCGCAACAATCAAA
>JBGCDY010000516.1:0-8003 GCA_045105835.1 Chitinophagales bacterium | reverse complement strand
TTTGGCAAACCCACCGATGAAACGGATGCTTTTCAGATTATTCGGGCATTGAGTGGCAAAACCCATGAGGTGATGACAGGGGTTTGTTTGTTATCGAAGGAGAAAGAGCATTGTTTTGTGGAAGTCACCAAGGTCTATTTTGGCGAACTCACCGACGAGGAAATTCACTACTACATACAAAAATACCAGCCTTATGATAAAGCTGGTGCTTATGCCATTCAAGAATGGATTGGGATGATTGGTATTGAACGTATTGAAGGGGACTACTTCAATGTAGTAGGTTTGCCAGTTTATCGGCTTTGTAGAGAATTGAAGGCTTTTTATTGATTTTTTGACGCAGTACTTGCGCTCATTTGCAATGAGTGCTTAACATTTCCTGTCGTTTGAAACGACAATTTATACACTCTCGTTACAAACGAGCGCGAGATTTGGGAGGATTTACTCCATACTTTCAGTCGTGACCACTTCCAAATCAATCTTGCGAGAATCCATATCTGCTTTGACTGCAATCACTTTGACATTGCTACCCAATTGGTATTTTTTGCCAGTATTGTAGCCCACAATAGCATGTTGGGGATCTGCAAAACTATAATGGTGATCAATCAAGGTGGTGATGGGTACCAAGCCTTCGCACATATTCTCTTTGAGTTCCACAAAAAAGCCAAATTTGACCACACCCGAAATCACGCCTTCAAAGACCTGACCAATACGGCTGCTCATGTATTCGACCTGTTTGTATTTCGTTGAAGCTCTTTCGGCAGTCACCGCTTTGCGTTCCATTGCAGAAGCATGCTCACATTTCTTTTCGAGGTCGTGAATATTGAATTTAGGTTGCGGATCCTCCTTCAATTGCTCTGCCAAAATTCGGTGTACCATCACATCGGGATAGCGGCGAATTGGAGAAGTGAAGTGACCATAGTGTTCGAAAGCCAAACCATAATGCCCTACATTTTTGGTAGAATAAGCCGCCTTTGCCATCGTTCGCACTGCAAGGGTTTCAAACAAATGTTGTTCAGGTTTGCCCTGTACCTCTTTGAGTAGCTTGTTCAATGCAGTAGAGATTTCCTCCGTAGAGTTGTAGTCCATCTCATAGCCAAAGGCTTTGGCAAAGTCTCTAAACTCGCCCATTTTTTCTTCGTCAGGAGTAGCGTGTACCCGATTCACAAAAGGCACATTTTTACCTGCATATTTTTTGGTGTTCACAAACTTGGCAACCGAACGGTTCGCCAAAAGCATGAAATCTTCAATCAATAAATTCGATTCCATGGTTTCTTTGATGTACACATCAATCGGTTTGCCTTCCTCATCCAAGATGAATTTGACTTCCTTACTACCAAAGTTAATCGAACCTGATTTCATACGTTCCGCTCGAAGTTTCTTTGCCAACTCATTGAGTATCTGCATTTCTTCGGCATAGTCGCCCTCTCTCGTTTCGATTACATCTTGTGCATCTCTATAATTGAAGCGTCTATCGGAGTAGATAACTGCTCGACCAAACCACTCTCCTACTATTTTGGCATCCTCGGTCATTTCAAACACTGCCGAAAAACATAGTTTTTCTTCATGTGGGCGAAGTGAACACACCAAGTTGGATAATTTTTCGGGGAACATCGGCAATACCCTATCGACCAAATAAACAGAAGTCGCTCGGCGGTAAGCCTCTTCATCCATTGCAGAACCAGGTCGCACATAATGCGCTACATCTGCAATGTGTACTCCCACTTCCCAATTTCCATTGTCCAGCTTTTGAAGGCTTAGTGCATCATCAAAATCTTTGGCATCTTTTGGGTCAATTGTGAAGGTAGGAATTTTGCGAAAGTCTCGTCTTTTGGCGATTTCTTCTTTGGGGATGTCTTGGCTAATTTCCTCCGTTTCTCTCTGAACATCTTTTGGGAAGCTCAATCGGAAACCATTATCTACCAAGATGGATTGCATTTCTACATTGTTGGTACCAGGTACTCCCAATACTGCAATGACTTCTGCTTTGGGGCTTTTTTGTTCGGGCGCCCAATCCGTTACTTTGATGAGTACTTTGTCCCCATCTTTGGCTTGTTTTGTCTTGCTTAGTGGAATGAAAAAGTCAAAATTAACGCTGGTTTTGTCTGCAATGAAAAATGCAAACTTTTTGGAGAGCTTGATAATGCCTACAAATTCTGTTTGGTTACGCTCCAATATTTCTAAGACTTTTCCTTCTGGTCGCTTCCCTCTTTTTCGATTCATTTCTACCAATACCTTCACTCGATCACCATCAATGGCTCGGTTTAGGCGGCTGGCAGGAACATAAGCATCTCTTTCTAATTGGCTCGATACAATAAAAGCAGACCCGCTACTCGTCATATCAACTACGCCTTCTACTTCAATTTTTTCACCACCACCTCCTTTTCTACTTCTTTGGCGGTTGTTGTTCTTGTTGTTATTATTGGATTGTTTTCGCTTAGAATTCGCATTGAAACTGAACCTATTGCCTTTTTCACTTTTGTTCAGCAGTCCTCGTTTCCACAAACCATTTATTGCAGAAGCCACTTCGTCTTTTTCAAACTTGGATTTGCCCATCTTCCGCCATATTGCAGAATGGGTAAGGGATAGGCTGTGGTCGTTGCTAAAAAATTTGAGGATTTTCTTTGGTAAAGGGTTGGAATTTTTGTTTTGATTGGTGTTTGTTGATTTTTTGGGTTCTTTCAATTTTTTACTGTTTTGTTGTTAAACTAATTGTTTTTTAGCTATTTAGGAAATAGCTATCAATTATGAATATGGAGTTAAAAGGCAGGTTGGTTGTTGATATAAGCATTAGGAACATCTTCTACTGCAAATATAAACTAAAAATGGGGAAAATATCTTAGGAATCAATTAAAATTAGAAACGAATTGATTGTCAATAACTTAAAATACTAAAAACATCGAATACTTTTTCTTTTCCTTAATTTTCTACGTTTTTATTGTTTTTCTAAAAAAATCAGAAAAGAGCCTTGTAGTTGTTCTTCAACTATTTTTTTCTCTATAAAATCATATACTGTTCGGTAGTACAAATTCCACTCCAATAAAGTTCCAAGTCGCACTATTTTCTACATTTCACCCCTAAAATTGTTTTTATTCGCTTAAAACTAGTAACTTGTTCTTCCATATTTTTCCCTCAACGTTCAAATACAGAAGGGACAGTAATAACTGCTAAATATTTCTTTCAAACATCTTACTGTTTAAAAAGCCCACACCAAATATTTTATATATTTCATCGTTCTTTTTACGAAAGAAAGCAAGCGGATAAGGCAAACTAAAATATTAGATTAATCATTCCTAAAATTCAAACCACTTGTTTTAAAAAGTATTGTTTGAATTTGTATTTGAGTTTTTAATTTGATTTTGTCTAAGTTGTTCTTTCCAAAGCTTTTTTTTTACATTTACCGTTTTAATAGTATTCAAAAAACCTTATGAATATCTCAAAAGTAACATTTTCAATTTTCATATCATTTCTTTTTTGTTCGTTTCAGCTATCCGCACAAGAAACAGCTATTTTCACCCAATCCTACCGTGATTTTGAAATAGCACAAGACCATTACAATGAGGGAAACTATTCACTCGCACAACAGTATTTTGAAAAAACGATTGCCCTACCCGCTTATAGTTTCACCGACGAAATGGAACTCACCAAAGTACAGTCGCTTTACTATCAAGCCATTTGTGCATTGAAGTTGGACCATCCCAATGCGGAAATGTTATTAACGAAATTTATTGACGAACAAAAAAATCCGTATTACAACAGCTTGGCATACTACCAACTGGGTAGAATATATTTTGAAAAAAAGCAGTACCGAAATGTTATTTCAGCTTATGAAGACATCGACTTGGCTTCTTTGCCAGACGATGAGCGCAGTGAAGTACAGTTTCAGTTGGGATACAGTTATTTTTCCAGCAAAAAATTCAACAAAGCCAAAAAACTTTTTGGCCAAACCATCAATACCCGAAACGATTACTATTATCCTTCCAACTATTACTACGGAATGATTTCCTTTTTCGAGCAGGATTATGATGCAGCCTTATCAAGCTTCAAAAAAGTAGAAAAAAATAAAAAATACGCACAAGCGACTCCTTACTATATCACCTACATTTATTACTCCAAAGGAGAATACAAGGAACTACTTCAATATGCTGAGCCCAAAACCAGCAAAAACATCAAATACCGCAATGAAATCAATCAATTGGTAGGTCAGACTTACTTCAATGAGCAGCAATTCTCAAAAGCATTGCCCTACCTTCAATACTATTTCGACAATACGCCAAAGGTTCGCAAAGACGAAATTTACCAATTGGCATATACCCAATACCAAGTTGGCGAATACGAAGATGCCATTAGTAACTTCACCGAACTCAACACATTGAAGGATTCTATTGGTCAAAATGCCATGTATCACTTGGCGGCAACACATTTGAAGGTAGATCAAAAAACCAAAGCCCTCAATGCCTTTGACCAAGCATCTCGATTGGATTTCGACCCAGTTATCAAGGAAACTTCCATTTTCAACCACGCCAAATTGTCCTATGAATTGGGATTCCACAATACCGCAATTGCTCGTTTTCAATACCTGATTGCCAACTATCCCAACTCCAAATACTACAATGAATCGACCCAATTATTGGCGAGTTTGTTTGAAAACACCAAAGACTACCAAAGTGCTTTGGGTTGGTTAGAAAGTGTTCCCAACAAAACTCCCGCCCTCAAACGCTCTTATCAAAGAGCCTTGTATTTTCGTGGTGTAGAATTTTTTAATGATAAAAACTATGTACAAGCAACAGAATTGTTTGACAAATCATTGGAAAATCCTCATGATGAAGTAATCGTTGCTATGGCGCATTTTTGGAAAGGAGATATCGCTTTCCGTCAAAACCAATTTGATGCCTCTTTCGGAAGCATGGAAGCTTTTGTTGGAACTTCACAAGGTAGAATTGTGAGCGACAAGGTGAATCCTGCTACTGCAAACTATACGATTGGATACAGCCTTTTCAACCAAAAAGAATACAGCGACGCAAAGGCATACTTTGAGAATACGGTGAATCTATTGTCAAAGAAATCAGACATTTTATTAAATGAAAATTCGGTATTGGCGCAAGTCTATCCCGATGCTATTCTCAGAAGTGGCGACTGCTCTTTTATGCAAAAGGAATATGCTGCAGCTTTGGCTCAATACGACAAAATACTGCAATACAAACTAAGAGGTGCCGACTATGCCTATTACCAAAAAGGTATGTTGGCGGGTTTGATGGGAGAATACGACCAAAAAATCACGCAGCTCACTTCAATGACTAGTCGTTACAGTGATTCCTACTATGTGGACGATGCCCTATTCCAAATTGCAGAAACACAAATTTTGGTAGGCAATCCACAGGCTGCAATTAAGACCTACAAACAACTCATTACAAAACAGCCTGATAGCGAATATATTCCCAAATCTCTACTCAACTTAGGACTCACTTATTACAACATTGGTGACTACAACAATTCATTGAAGTACTATGAGGAAGTATTGAGAAAATATCCAAAATCAGACCAAGGGCAAGGTGCTGTTTTAGGCGCAAAAGATGTATTTATTGCCAAAGGAGATGCCTCAGGATATGTGAAATTTCTCAAGCAGTTCCCAGGTATGAACATCAATCCTTCGGCACAAGATACCATCACCTTCCGCATTGCAGAAAACTACTACACCAAGGGAGATTGCAACAAAGCCGTTAAAGAATTCACCAAATACTTGGCAGAATACCCCAATGGTTCTTACCAATTGTATGCTCACTTTTATAGAGGTCAATGTCTATACAGCCAAGAACGCTACCAACAAGCAGGGCAAGATTATGACTTTATTTTGAACCAACCCCGAAGTATCTTCACTGAACAATCCTTGGACAAAGGTTCTCGAATTGCTCACTTTATCAACGATGACTACGCCAAATCCTTCAAATATTACGAACAACTCTATGCCATCACTTCTCGAAAAGAGATGGCAGTCAACGCGCTGAGAGGTTTGGTTGAATCCTCCCACAAACTCGGCAAACTTGCAGAAGCGGTCAAATATGCAGAGCTACTCCAAAAACACGAAAATGCCACTGCTGCGGACAAATTAGACAGTTATTTTGCAGTAGGTGAATTGGCGTACAAAGCCAAAAATTACCCGCTTGCAGTCCGCAATTTGGATAAAGTGGTAAAATCAACAACGAATGAAAAAGGCGCAAAGGCTCGCTACTACATTGCAGACATCAAATACAAAAACGGTCAATACGATGTGGCTCAAGAATATGCCTTCAAAGTAATCAAGGAAACGGAAGATTATGAATATTGGATGGTCAAGAGTTTCTTGCTATTGTCGGATATTTACCTCGCCAAAAAAGACATTTTCCAAGCAAAAGCTACCTTGGTGAGTATCATCGAAAATTATGCACCCGAAGATGAATTGAAGAAAGAAGCCCGTACCAAACTCAACAAGATTTTGGAGATGGAAAAGTCTTCGAGCAAACTAAAAAACGATACTTCAAATGGAGACATCGAGTTTGATAATCAGTAAATTCATTTTCATAACCCAAGTCGAAGTAAGGCAATTTCAACTAATAAATCCGTCATTTTTGCGTGTATATTAATTTGAAAATACCTAATCAACACAAACCGAAAGCAATAAATCGAAAAAGTATAAAATGAAAGTCAAAACCATTTTGTTTTTCCTCCTCATATTTAGTCACATAGGATTGATTATAGCCCAAGATCCTGGCTCCAATCCCGACTCGCCAGATTTGGATATTGATCCAGAAGAAATAGATATCGTCAAGCCCTTTGAGCCTACCTTGGCAGATGCGGTAAAGGTCGAATTTGCGCCTGACCTACCAAGTCCCGAAGAAATCAAGAAAAACCAACCTACTTTTGGCAGCTACCAAGTTCCCAATCGTTTTTTGACCATCGCCTACCAACCTCCAACACTGAAGCCGATGGCATACAAGCCAGACAAAAATGCAAAAGACAGTGGTGAAAAACTCAAAAACGCTTGGATTAGAGCAGGTTTCGGGACACAGAGCACACCCGTTTTGGATATTGCATTGAGTAATGGCAAATCGGATAAGTACATGGTGGGAGCAAATGGTTCTTATATTTCGTCAAAAGGAAAGCTGGACTTTCAAGATTACAGCCGCACCAAAGTCGGTGTTTATGGCAAAGTGTTTACGGAACAGGCATTTTTTGGTGGCAACATAGACTTCAATCGAAATCAGTTTTACCACTATGGCTACGACCATGATGATTCAACTTTGGTCTTTTCGGAAGAGGAACTAAAGCAACAATTCAACAAAATTTCGGTGAGAGGTGAAATGGGCAACACTGCCAAGTCTCGCTCCGAAATGGACTACCATGCAGAAGTGGCGTATCACAATTATCAAAACAAAGGCTTTGAAGTCAAAGAAAACAACATCATCATCAAAGGAGAAGCCGAACGCCCTCTCAATGATGACTGGTTTGTAGGAGGAGATGTACTCTTGCACTACAACAATTTGACCGATACAGATACAAGTAATGTAGGAAATGTGGTGATGAACCTACTTCCCAGAATCACTTACAAGGCTTATTTCGGTACATTTACGGGTGGTTTGAACTTGGGTTTTGACGACAATGACCTCTCTCCTTTCCCCTACTTAAATTTGGAAGCTTACCTTGTTCCCGACAAATTGACGCTCTATGGTGGTTGGCAAAAACAGTTTGTCAAGAACAGTTACATGTCGATTACCGAAGATAATCCTTTCATTACGCCATTTGTTTCTCTCCAAAACTCACAAAAAGAAGACCGCTATATTGGGGCAAAGGGTTCGATGAACAGTGTGTCTTACAATGCACGAGTAGGACAAGAAATCACCGATAATCTGCCGCTTTATGTGAATGACAATGAGATTGGCAATACCTTCAATGTGATTTTTGACCCAGAAATGAAAACCGTCAATGCACAAGTGGAAATTGCTTACCAAATGTGCGATAAACTCCGCACC
>JBGCDY010000515.1:0-3259 GCA_045105835.1 Chitinophagales bacterium | reverse complement strand
ACGATTGTGATGGAGTAATTGAAGCGGTAAACGACAATTTGGGGACTTTCTCCATAGGCGAAACGGTGACATTCCATCCCAGCCAGATTTTGGCAAACTATTCAGGCAATGGCTTGAGTGTGGTCGAAATATGCACGACTTCAACGAATGGCGGTACGATTGAGGACAATGGAAACGGTGCTTACACCTACAGTCCACCTTCTCCCAATGTTGTAGGAACAGATACTTTATGTTATACGATTACAGACGCAGAAGGCAATACGGACGAAGCATTTGTGAGCGTAGTGTATGGTGATTTGAAGTTTGTGGCGGAAATCGACTATACCTGTGATGAAGGTGAAGGTACTTACACCTTGATTTTGACGATTCAAGGAAGTATTTCGGATTATTTGGTAGAAGTGCTTTTCCCAGAAGAACAAGCTGTAATGACTGTACCACAAGGCGTGATTGGATTGGGACCTTTCTCTTTAGAAACACCTAATTACTCAGTGAGAATTACCCAATTGAATACGGGCGGCTCTCGAATAATTGACGGTGTGGTGTTTGATTGCGTGACGCTGCCAATTGAGTTGGTCTCTTTTGAAGGAGAAATATTGCAGGATGGAAACCTATTGAAGTGGGTGACTGCAAGTGAGGTGAACAACGATTTCTTTAGTCTGCAACGCTCGCTTGAAGGCACAAATTTCGATAAGATTCATATGGTAGATGGTGCAGGTACAAGTACCACTGTAAATTCTTACAGCTATATGGACAGGGATGCTGGAGCAGGCATTCAGTACTACCGATTACAACAAACTGACTTCGATGGCAATAGTACGACTTCCAATGTGATTGCATTGCAGCGTGGAGAAATGGATGGCGGATTTGACATCATCAGTGTCAAGCCTTTGGGCAACTACCAAAATACGACCATTGATTTTCAAGTTCCTGCAATCGGAAAAGTGACGGCTAAGATATTTGATGTCAGTGCACGCTTATTGCATACTACAAGTATGGAGGCTTCGGAAGGAGTCAATACACTGCAACTCAATATGAGCAACTATTTAGAGGGCATTTATTTACTGCAATTGCAGCATGGAGATGACTTGCGAACAGTGAAAATTTTGAGGTAATGTAGAACACAATCTTGATTTAGACTTTTGATTTTTATGTTGAAAAGCTCGTGATAGTAAGTAATAAAAGCACTCTTCAAAGAATAAAATCAAAAGTCTTTACCCCCATTTACAATACAAAATAAAAACAACCCAAATCTGAATACAAGAATATGACACCCATTAAGAGAAAACTTTTTTTAGAAAAGAAACTCATTTCTTAATATCATAATTTCTATAACAGATTACAACCATGAAAAAGTTATTATTGCTATTATGCACCTTTTGGATAGGTGCCAACATCAATGCCCAGTGTCCAAGCTCGGTTACTGCAAGCGCAAATGTATCAGAAGTTTGTAGTGGCGAAAACATCAAGCTCACTGCAAATGTAAATCAAGGTGAAGCGACCTATTCTTGGGTCACAGAAGTTGGAAGTGTCGTCCCTACTCCAAACAATTGGCTGATTATCAATAAATCTTGCCGACCAATTGTTCAAACATTTATCGTGACAGCTACTTGTGTCTCCAACCCAAGTGTGCAAGTAACGAATCAAGTAACCGTCACAACTTATCCTGATGACATCAGCGTGTATATCAATCCTTTACCAGGGGGTTGTACCGCCACTGTTTCTGTTGATCCTGCTTGTGTAGGTTCTGTTCAGGCAGGTTCTTTTACTGCCGAAAACGGTCAGTCTGGTAATGCCGACATCTTTGTAGATTGGATTGGCGGTGGCAACTGTATCCAAGACTTTACAGTAAGCGTACCTTACAACTGCGGCTCAGGTGGCGGCGGTGGTGGTGGCGGAGGAGTCATCACAAATGGTGGCCCTACTGTAGCCTTAGATGATAACATTGGCGTGTACCCACAAGGTACTTCTGTTGATTTTACGGGCGGATTCTTGTTGTCCAATGATTTGGGCGATGGTATCACCGTTGTATCTGTTTGTACGACTTCTACCAATGGAGGAACGATTGTAAACAATGGAAATGGTAACTATACTTACATCCCGAATCCCAACTTTTCAGGCTTAGATTCTTTCTGTTACTCTATTATTGGAGAAGACGGTGTGACATCTGAAGCGACTATCTTTGTATTCTTGACAGCTGGTCAAGGCGGTGGAGTAAATGCAGTAGATGACAATTTAGGTACACAAGATGCAGGTCAATCGGTTACATTCCAAGGAAGTTTCTTGTTGGGTAACGATTCGGGTGACGGCATTTTCGTTTCCAATGTATGTGCTACTTCTACCAATGGGGGTACGATTACAGACAATGGAGACGGTACTTATACCTACTCTCCTCCAAGTGCAAGTTTCACAGGCGGAGATTCTTTTTGCTACTCTATCAACAGCACTTCAGGTGCAACAGATGCTGCAACTGTATTTATCAACTATACAGGTGGCTCTTCCAATATTACCATTTTGAATGACAACATTGGTACGCACGACGCAGGTACAAGTGTGACCTTCTCAGGAGGCTTCTTGTTGAGCAATGACAGTGGTATTGGCATTTTTGTATCGGATATTTGCAGTCCTTCGGATGCAGGTGGAACGATTACAGACAATGGCGACGGCACGTTTACCTACTCTCCTCCAAGTGCAGACTACACGGGTACAGATGCTTTTTGCTATACAATCACGGATGCAAGTGGCAACACGGCGGAAGCAATTGTTTTTGTGACTTTCACAGATCAAGGTACAATGGTGGATGCAAATGACGACAACTTGGGAACGTTTGAGCCAGGTGAGAGCATCATGTTTACAAGCACTCAATTGTTGGGCAATGATTCAGGTGATGGTATCACGATTGTATCTGTTTGTACGACCACAAGTGCAGGTGGAACGATTACAGACAATGGCAATGGTACTTATACTTATACCCCTCCATTTGCAGGTTTTTCAGGATTTGATTCCTTCTGCTACACGATTACAGATGCAGCTGGAAATACAGACGACGCAATCATCAGTATCAGCTATACTACCACAACTTCTGCTTTGGAAGCAGTGAACGATGATTTGGGTTCTTATGCTATTGGTGAAATTATCATATTCAGTGGCTCTGAATTATTAGACAATGACAGTGGAACAAATATTTCTATTGCAAGCGTTTGTAGTACTTCTAATCAAGGCGGTACAATTACCGACAATGGCGATGGCACTTATATCTATG
>JBGCDY010000514.1:0-3602 GCA_045105835.1 Chitinophagales bacterium | reverse complement strand
GCCACACCCCGAACTTTTGTTTTTATAAGTAATTATTCACCACTTACAACTCATTATAGAATCAAGCGGTGAGGGCGGGATTCGAACCCGCGGTACCCTGTTCGAGTACGTCAGTTTAGCAAACTGGTGGTTTCAGCCACTCACCCACCTCACCAATAATCTTAATGCGCCGCAAATATACAGCATTTATTTCGATACCGCAAATGTATTTTCAAAGTTTTTAAAATAAAAATGATTTTCTCCAAATTCTCTAAGGCAAAATCCTCAAAACCTTGCGAACATCATAATCTCCAGCCAAAATAGGGGTTTGTGTATTTTGGGTTGCAAGCGATACCCTATCAAGGACATAGCGATGCAATTCCCCTAAAGTAATCGCCTTATTTCGGTCAAAATCAGCTCCTCCCTGCATTCCTTGCAGCAAATAATAAGTAAAATACCCTTGTCGAATTAAAGAAGATTCTTTTGATTTCTGATCACCTGTGCTTGCCAAAAACAAAGCAATGCCGCTATCTATGTATCCATACAACAAATCCGACACCATACCGATGTACCAAGAACTACCCAATGCTCCCGCATGACAGGCATCTATAATACAAGTTTTGTTTTGAGAGGGGCTTTTTTTCAAACTGCTTTTGATTTCCCAGTGTTCCAATAAGTTTGTTAGGTTATTGTGGTCAATCGGTATGACTCCCTCTTTAGAGCCATGTCCTGTAAAGTAAAAAATAATCCTGTCAGAAGCTTTCGCAACCTTCACCACCGCTTCCAAGGCTGCTACCATATTTGCTTTTGTAGCCTCTCTATTCATCAGTAAAATGATGTTTTCATCTGGCACACTGTATCCTACTGAGCTTCTCAGGTGCCCATAAAACTTGTAGGCATCATCGTCGGTATAATCCAAGGGACTGGAAGGGTAATCTGCCACTCCTACAATCACCGCATAGGTATCAGCAAACAATTCACCAGGAGGCATTAGTTTCACTGGCTGTGCTTGCAGAAGGCTACAAACAAATAGTAAAATCGCTGTAAAGGAAGTTTTTTTCATGGTATAGGGAAGTTTAGGTTATTGGGTAAATAAAAATTGGCTTTTAGATTCGTCAAAATCCAAAAGCCAATACTGTATTTTTGACATCGTTTTTATCTAACGCTGAAAGTATAAGAAATGGTTCCTGATTGGATTTCAGGCGCATCATAGGCCACATTGAATTTTGCTTTTTTAGCAGCTTCGATCGCTTTGCGGCGAAGATTGGCATTTGCAGTAGTAGAACCAGAAGAAGTATAGGTAGCTTCTATCACACGCCCATCTTTGTCCACTTTGATGGCTACGACTACTTTTCCTACCTCTTGGGAGCTATCCTGCGGTTTGGGAAGCGACAAAGCTCTGCGCCCCGTCAGGCTGAAACCTACGCCACCTTTTCCTACACCTGAAGGAGTATTTCCTTTATTTGAAGTAATCTTCACATCTCCCATCTTAGAACCCAAATCTTGATCCTTTGAGCCACTTGTTCCTTGCCCACCAGATTTGTTTTTGCTGCCTTTGAACAAAGCATCCGAATTAATATCTGGTTTTTTCTCAACAGGTTCTGCAGGTTTCACTACAGGTTTGTCTGCCTTCGGTTTAGTTGTTGGCGGTTTGGGCGTAGGTTTTGGTTTCGGCTTGGGTTTTGGCTTAGGCTTGGGTTTCTTGACAGGCTTTTTAGGCTCTGCTTTTTTAGGATCTTTTTTCTTTTCCAAATCCTTTTCGGGAAGCGCAGGCGCATCCGTATTTTTAGCCGTTTGAACCTTGTTTTCTGCAATAGGTTTCGGCAATTGCTTCTCTGGTTGATCAGGTTCTGGTGCCGACTCTTCAACAGGTTCAGCTGCGGTTTCCTCTTCTACCACGGGAGGTGCCTCAGCAGTAGGCTGCTCCTCCCCTAAACCTTCATCCGCATTGCCAAAATTAATTAGCAAGCCTTGGTGCTCAGGTTTTGGAATAACCGAACTGAGGGTTATAAAAAAGAATAACAACAATAGTAAGGCGTGAAAGATAGTCGTACCTATCAGTCCTTTTGCAGAAACGCCGTCTTTATCTTGATGCAAATAATTTTGACTCATGGTAATAGGTTTTCAATTAACGATTGCTTAGTGAAAACTCAAATTCAAAGTACAACTTCAAATTCAAAACGCACTAGTTTTAGTGTCTTACTAAAAAAGGGCTATTTATTGAAAAAATTCACTTACACTTTAATAGATGCTATTGAAGCAATCTTTGGTGTCTGTGACTTCAATAAAAATCATGTTTTCAATCACTCTGGCTTAGGATTTGTTGCCAACAACATCCTGACATTCATTTCATTGGCAATGTTCATAATCTGTACCACCTCATCAATAGGCACTGTTTTTTCCGCATTCAAGACCACAGTAGTACTCTTGGGGTTTTCTGTAGCCTCCAAAGCTGCCTGAATAGCTCCTTTGAGGTCGTCAAAATTCACTTGTTCTTGCCCCACATAATATTCTAAGTTTTGAGTGATGGATACCGATACCTTTCCTTGCACCATTGTTTGGCTATTCGAACTTGGCAATAGCAAATTCAAACCATTTGGTGTCACGACGGTAGAGGTCAACATAAAAAATATCAACAATAGAAATATGATGTCCGTCAAGGACGACATGCTAAAATTAGGATTGATTTTATTACTGGATTGAAGTCCCATTTGACTCTTTAATTTTAAGTTTATGTAAAATTCAAGTTGATTGATTCATTCCAAATCCAATGTTGAATCCCGATTAAAATACGGGCAAGCTTTGTATTTGAAACTTGAATTTGGACTTTTATTTTGCAGGCTCTTGGAGCAAATCCACAAATTCTATCGTTGTAGCTTCCATCTTGTAAATGACTTTTTGAACCATTGCTACCAAAATATTGTAGCCAATAAAAGCAATAATCCCAACTGCCAAACCAGCTGCCGTTGTCACCAAAGCTTGGTAAATACCGCCCGCCAAAGCACCAGGGTCTACATTATTAGAAGCCGTAGAGATTTGGAAAAAGGCACGAATCATACCTACTACTGTTCCTAAGAATCCAATCATCGGAGCAGCACCTGCAATAGTTGCCAAGCCAGCCAATCGTTTTTCAAGATTCAATAATTCCAGTTTCCCCACATTTTCGATAGCCACTTCAATATTACGCAAAGGCTTGCCTATACGTCGAATCCCTTTTTCTACCATTCGAGAGGTAGGCGTATTCGTTTGTTGACACAAATCAGCCGCCGCACGAATATTTCCATTGAGCATATGCTCACGAATGCGGGTCATAAAGTCTCTATCCACTTTGGAAGCAGATATAATAATAAAGTATCTTTCGATAAAGATATAAATCGCTATTATAGAAAGGGCAAGTATGATATACATAAATATCCCTCCTTCCATGAGTAGCTTCAATACAGGTAACTCTTGAACCGTTTCGGCTGCATCAGCAGCATCGGTTGTAGCTTGCAATAATAGACTATAAATCATCGGATTAGCTATGTGTTTAAAAGGTTTTCGTAGTTAGAAATGTTGAAAGATACAAAATTTCACTTCAGTTCCACAAATTTAAAACTCTTTTTCATGGGATTAGATTGTTA
>JBGCDY010000513.1:0-8464 GCA_045105835.1 Chitinophagales bacterium | reverse complement strand
GCTGCGTGGGTAAGGGATTCGGAAGATGCTTTGGTTCCTCCTCTACACCAAAGCTCATTTGAGTCAATATTGTAGTCAGTTACCAAAGAATAATGTGAGGAATCCAAATGAGGGATTTGTCCTGTTTGCGTACCACTGATGATGAATTCACCCGATTTTGAAGGCACTTTAGTACTGATATTCCCAAAACCGACCTTCAATTCTGGAGCATAACCAATCCAATCTCTGCGATACATTTCTGCTCGCCAGACATTGAGTTCTTCAATTTGAGGCAAAAAAGAGGCAGCAAGTGGGGCAACTGACTGCCAATGGATACGATACTTAATATAACCTTCGTCTATGGGAAACATTGGAGATTCAAATTCAGTGAATAAATTCAAATCCAAAAATAACTTAAATTAAGAGTAAAAATCAGGCTGTTTGATAATTTTTGCGCCAGCAACGAAGACAACGGAAGTTTCATTTTCAAAAGATTAACAAATAAGTTTGTACGAAGTTTTTCCATTGAATTTTATAGCCCTGAAAGAGCGTTTTTATCTATTCATTCAAAACTTCGTATAAGCTTGATTAACGAATAGAGAAATAATCTTGTGACTTTTTCAACATTTAAACTTCCAGTGTCTCATTTCACAAGATTTGTCAAAGAACCCAAAAATTAAAGAATCGGCAAGGTGAAGTAAACGGTCAGACCTTCCTGAGCATCAGAACCCAACCAAATATGACCATTGTGTTTTTCTACAATCTTGCGGCAAACCGATAAGCCAATGCCTGTTCCAGCCTCCACATTTTCGGGCATATCCAGCTGATTGAAAATTCGGAAAACTTTCTCACAGTAATCTGGCTCAATACCAATGCCATTGTCCTTTACCGAAATAGTCCAAAACTTATCGCCTTTCTCTATTCCAATATTGATGCTTGGTGTTTTGTCTCCGCAGTATTGAATCGCATTTCGGATTAGATTGCAAAACAGATGTGACAATTCAAATGGGTCGCCCATCACATCAGGCAATGTTTGGTTGATAATCACAGCTCCACTTTGCTGAATTTGCTCGTCCAATTTTTGAAGACTCTCCTCTAAAATTCGCTCCAAAGAAGTAATTTCAAGCGTCTTATTTCGCAAACTAAAACTGGAATAGTAAGACAAATCCTTCAATAACTCCTCCATCCTATTGACTCCATCTACCACATACTCAATAAAGTCATGCGCATCTTTGTCCAACTGATTTCCATAACGTCTATCCAAAATCTGAATAAAGCCACTGATTCTACGAAGAGGCTCCTTCAAATGGTGAGAGGCAAGGTAGTTGAACTCTTCCAGCTCTTTGTTACGGCATTCCAAAGCTCGTGCATATTGCGCTATTTGTTGCTCTTTTAGCTTTTGAGAACTGATGTTTTGGGCAAATAAGCACAAGTATTCTTTGCCTTCCAAAGCAGTGTAATTAGCTGCCACTTCAAAAGGAATGGATTGGTCGTGCTTACTGGTGATATAGAGTTCAAACGTTTTGTTCCCATTCTGTTTGATGTCCCTCCAAAGCTGTACCCAGTTGCGGGTTCGCATTGAAGGAGCGAGTAGGGAAGCATTCGTTAGATACAGTTCCAAGGTATTGTAGCCTGTTGATTGGCAAGCTTTGTCATTGGCATACAATATGTTGCCTTTTTTATCCAACCAAAAAACTGCTTCTTTTGAATACTCAACCGAAAACTGTTGAAGCAATGAACGTTCCTCTTCGAGCTTGTAATAGTTGGCATCCGAAAAGACAATGGCGACAGAATTGGTCGTTCCATTGTTCAAAGATTTGACTGTTATCATAGCAGGAAAAATCGACTTGTCTCTTCGACGGCAAAGTATTTCCAGTTCACATTCTGTGATTAAACCGCTGAAACAACTCGCCACTTTTTCTACAAATAATTGTAGATGTTTTTTGACAACCAAACGCTTGATGTGTTTTCCAAACAAATCATCCGTTTGATAATCAAATATTTGTTCCGCCTGATTGTTCGTAAAAGTAATTCGATATTGACTGTCCATAATAAGCATCGCATCAGAAGGGGGAAGTATTTGCGTGCTAAAATTATTATAGGCAGAGGGCGCTGCATTATTAATTGAAGTATCTTTCTTTCCGTAATTTTGAGACATAGTTAATGGGCTTGAATGGGTAGTTTTTACATTTATAGTATACTGATTTCGCCATGCCCTTGTTACTATTCTGCTGTTCTAAATAAGGTATTGAAGAATGACTATAACACTTTCTATCACTAATGTTTTGATTGCCAAAAACTTGCTTTCAAAAAACAAGCCTACACCATTTTTGTGATTTACGCTTTTAACAAATAAATTGAATGTTTTACTGCAATGAAATGCTTGTCTTACATCACTGTAAAAATCATACAAGTCCTTCCACTTCAAAAAATCCTTGGTTCTTTTACTTCTTCGTCACCTTAAACTCTGTTCTTCTATTAATCGCCCTACCAGCTTCCGTCTCATTGTCCGCCAAAGGTTGCGACTTACCATAGCCTCGATAAGAAAGGCGTTCTGATTCAATGCCTTTACCCAATAAATAGGAATGAACCGACTCTGCCCGATTTTCGGAAAGTTCGAGGTTGTATTCCGCAGAACCAATACTATCTGTGTGTCCACCAATCTCTATGTGCAAGAGGTCGTACTGATTCAACATACTTACCAGCTTGTCCAATTCGGCATAAGAAGTCGTTTTGAGGTCGAAAGAGTTGGTCTCAAAAAACACATTTTTCAAAACCACTGTTTGTCCCACATTTGACTCGAAAGTTTCAGTATGGAAAGCTTTTTTAAGAGGGATGTCGATTAAGAAAGGCTCATTTCCAGCAATGTCTTCCAAAGAAAAGTTTTCGGAGAAGAAAAGGTAATTGTTTTTGGAGACATTGTACATATAGTTTTTACCAGCCGTTAAGGTCACCAGAAACTCACCAGAAATGCGGTCTGAAATGGTTTCTAAAATAGTATCACCTGTATCCAAATCTATCAACTCAATCGTTGCAGCCAGTTTTGCCTCTGTTTCCGAATCAAAGACTTTCCCTTTGACATACGTGACATAGGTTGGCTGAATGGTTTTGGGAAGTGGGAAGTAAAACAAATCCAAGCCATTGCCTTCATGGTAAGACGAATAATAAGCACGGTCTCCACTTGCAGTCACAATCAAACCATTTTCATTGCCATTTGTATTGATTGGGTAACCCAAATTTTCGGGAATCCCCCACTCACCAGCGGTATCCTTTCGAGCCACAAACAAATCTGCGTCTCCCATGCCAATATGCCCATTGGATGAAAAATAAAGTGTTTGATTATCAGGATGTATAAAAGGCGTTTGTTCGTCTTTGGCGCTGTTGATACGAGGTCCCAAATTGACGGGTTCTCCCCAAAAATTGTTTTCCAAATGACTCACCCATAAATCAAGTCCCCCTTGTCCACCTTTGCGGCGACTACAGAAATACAAAGATTTGCCATCCGAAGAAATAGAAGGTTGTGATTCCCAGCCATAGGTATTCACAGGTTCTCCCATATTGTAAGGGCCTTGCCAGTCATCCCCTACTTTGATGCAATAAAACAAATCAAAGCCACCTATGCCATCTCTTCTATTCTTAGCCGCAAAAAACATCCGTTTGCCATCAGGAGACAAACAGATTGCACCCTCGTTTTCTTCGGTATTGATGGGTTCTTCCAAGTCCAATGCCATTCGCCATTGAAGCGTGTCTCTAACCCTCGTACTCATATAAAAATCTTCGTTAGGTGTGGTGTCATTGTTGAAACGACGGGTGAAGACCATCATGGATTCATCAGCGGTCACAACAGGCAGGTATTCATCGTATTGAGTATTGATAGTCGAATCCAAACGAACGGGATTGAAGTCCACAGGATGGTTCACTGCATTCAAAGCGAATCGGCTCTCCTCCAATTTTCGGTCGAGCATCTCCCCCATTTTCTTTGATTTCTTTTCTACCCCTATCCCCTTCTCAAATAGAGCAATCGCCTCTGCATAATTTTCCAGTTGCATTTCGATTTTACCTACCGTATAATACACCTGAAACTCATTACGAGGGCTATCATCAAAGTCCAATATTTTGAGGAAAGTTTTTTTGGCGAGCTCATATTCCTTCAATTCCAAGTGAATTTCCCCCAAACGCACATAGGCATTGGTATAACTTGGATGTTTTTCGATTGCCTTTTGCAGCCATTCTATCGCTTCTTGATAGTGCTGGTACAAATAGCTTTCTTGACTTTTCTGGTAGAGTTTTTGGGCTTTTTTAGGAATGTCACTTTCCTGTGAGAAATCAAAACTCAAGCAAGAAAAAGATACTAATAAAATGATTATCAATTGTTTCGTCATGGTATATCCATGTATTTGTGAATCTGCAAAGAAACCTGCCATTGAGGGTGTTGCTTTATATAATCGATGATTAGAGGCATCATTTGATGCGCCTTACTCCATTCGGGTTGTAAAAATAATTGGCACTCAGCAGGAACATCTGCGGCATAAAGTTCTGCCCACTTAAAATCACTCTTGTTGTAAACCACTACCTTCAATTCGTTCGCTGCTGCGACCACTTCTGTCAAGGGTGCTTTGAATTTCTTTGGAGAAAGACAAATCCAATCCCAAGAACCAGAAAGTGGATGTGCGCCAGAAGTTTCTATATGTGTCTGTTTACCTGCCAATTGTAATTGCTTACACAATTCATCCAGGTTGTGCATCAAAGGTTCGCCCCCTGTTATGACTACAATTTCGGCTGGATGTTGAAGCGCACCTGCTACAATATCTTCGATTGTTTGGTTTCCATGCTCATTCACATCCCAAGATTCTTTCACATCGCACCAATGACAACCAACATCACAGCCTGCCAAGCGGATAAAATAAGCTGCCCTACCTTGATGAAAGCCTTCCCCTTGAATGGTATAAAACTGCTCCATCAGAGGCAATCTCGTTTGCAATTGATTAGTAGGATGGGTGTTGTTGGCTGTTAAAACGTTGGTCATATACTCTTTATTGGATGAAAAGGGTGAATATTTTGGGTGGTGAATTACAAAGTTATTGAATTTTGTAGAACATTATCACTTATTCAGGGTTTTGACAGATAGAAATCAAAAAATTTAAGCTTGCTATAGCAAATATGCCTATATTTGCAGCCGCATTTTTTTACACACTTCTATTAATTAAGAATAAAATTTCACTCAAAGTACACATTATCATACAATTGCTCTTTGAAGAATATTTTGTTCAATCACCACCAATATGGAACCCGAACTAACGACCAACCTGCAAAAGTTACCCATCGAACCAAATTCTTCACCAAATTCTTCACCAAATATAGCAAGCATCCTAAATGATTATCGAATTTGTTGTGTCAGTCGCGAAATAAGCATTCATCTTAGAAGAGAAGTATTGACGGGTAAAGCCAAGTTCTCGGTATCGGATGATGGCAAAGAAGTCTTACAAGTCGCCATGGCTCATGCTTATAGAAAAGGAGACTTCCGTTCGGAATACTATCGTGGCAATACCTTGATGCTCGCATTGGGCTTGGCAAAAATCGAAGATTTTTTCGCACAATTGTATGCCGACCCAGACAATGACCCTTTCTCCTCAGGTCGCCAAATGGTCAATCACCACGCAAGCCGTATGGTAAACGAACAAGGTGAATGGCTGGATTTGAAGAACTTATACAATATTTCCTCTGACATTTCGACCACCGCAGGGCAAATGGCAAGAGGATTGGGGCTTGCTTTTGCTTCAAAAAAATACCGTGAGAGCGAAACTTTAGGCAACAGCACACAATTCTCTGAGAATGGTCAAGAGGTTTGTTTCTGCAATATTGGTGATGGAAGTACTTCGGAAGGTGTCTTTTGGGAAGCGGTCAATGCTGCGGGAGTTTTGCAAGTACCTTTAGCAGTTTCGGTTTGGGACGATGGATATGCCATCTCTGTCCCTACTAAATATCAGACAGTTAAAGCAAGTATCTCTGAGGCACTAAGAGGTTTTGAAACCAATGAAAGCGGGCTCGGAATAGATATTTACTGCATCAAAGGTTGGGATTACCCAACTTTATTGAAGGCTTATACCCAAGGCATCGCCAAAATGCGGAAAACACACAGCCCTGCTTTGTTCCATATCCAAGACCTCACCCAGCCCCAAGGTCACTCTACTTCTGGTTCCCATGAATGCTACCAATCTGCCGAAAGATTAAAATTTGAAGTAGAATACGATTGTAATAGGGTTTTCAGAAACTGGATTTTGGAAGAAGGCTTGGCGACGCTCGAAACCATAGAAACCATTGAAGCAGAAGCTCAAAAACAGGTTCGAGAGGGCAAAGCAAGGGCATGGAAAAAATACCGCCAACCGATTGACCAAAGTTTGCAGGTGCTCAAAAACATTGCCCAAAATCTTCTGAAAGAAAGTAAGCATACTGCTGTTGTTCAAGCCTTTTCCAAAGAACTCAATCAACTCATCAATCCTTTTAGAGTAGAATTCATCACCAGTGCTCGTAGAGCTTACTATGCACTAATGGGAGAAAATACGGCTGCAAAACAACAATTGAAGCAGTGGATTCAAGGGATTTCCAATAAGGGAAAAAGTCAATACAATACCCATTTGCACAATGACTATTCCAGTTCAGCATTGAAGGTTACTGCCATCTCTCCTACTTACTCCAAAACATCCAAAGAACTGAACGGATATCAAATCGTTAACCGATTCTTTGACATTTCGCTTCAAAAACACAATAACTTGTTTGCATTTGGAGAAGATGTAGGGCAAATTGGAGATGTGAACCAGGGCTTTGCAGGACTGCAAAAAAAATACGGTATAGAGCGTGTTTTTGACACAGGCATTCGTGAATGGACAATTGTAGGACAGGCTATAGGAATGGCTATGAGGGGTTTGCGGGTGATTGCAGAAATCCAATACCTCGATTATGTCTTGTATGGATTGGTTCCACTTTCCGATGATTTGGCGACCCTCGCCTACCGAACAGGTGGCATCCAAAAAGCTCCCGTCATCATCCGCACAAGAGGGCACAGATTGGAAGGAATTTGGCATTCAGGTTCACCCATGGGCATGCTCCTCCACTCGCTTAGAGGTATGTATATTTGCGTACCCCGAAACTTTGTGCAAGCAGCAGGAATGTACAACACCCTCCTTCAATCGGATGACCCAGCCATCGTAGTAGAACCCTTAAACGCTTACAGGCTCAAAGAAATACTACCCGATAATATCGGAATGTACACCATTCCACTCGGCAAAATAGAGGTATTGCAGCACGGTTCGGATGTGACATTGGTAACCTATGGTTCTTGTGTTCGCATTGCAGAAGCGGGAATCGCTTTACTTCAACAAAAAGGCATTTCGGTAGAATTAATTGATGTCCAAACACTTTTACCTTTTGACATTGACCAAGAAATCGTTCAGTCCCTTCAAAAAACCAACCGTATTGTGTTTTTGGACGAAGATGTTCCTGGTGGCGCCGCAGCGTATATGATGCAAGAGGTACTCGAAAAACAAAAGGGTTATTTCCACCTTGATTCCCAACCCATCACGTTGACTGCCAAAGCACACCGCCCGCCTTATGGCTCAGATGGCGACTATTTCAGCAAACCCAATCCAGAGGATGTCTTTGAAGTGATTTACAAAATGGTCTATGAAGCCGAACCTGACCGATTTGAAGAAGAATTGTGATTACATCACAAAACAAATCTAAGCTCCAATACGTTTTTTTTAGAGTTAATTTTCTAACTATCAAGTTTTTAGTATGGCACTCTTCAAAAACAAAATTCACCAAATAGACATTTCCAATCCTTGTGATGAATCTTGGGCTTCAATGACTCCTGTAGAACAAGGCAGATTTTGCAGTTCTTGTCAAAAATGTGTGACCGATTTCACTTCAATGAGTACGAAAGAAATAAAAACACATCTGCAATATAATCAAGAAGATATTTGTGGTAGAATTGGGGTAAAACAATTGAAGGACTTCAATCATTCACTTCAAAAACATACCAACTCCAAATGGAGTAAATGGAGATTGGCAGCCGCTACATTGACAGGTTTGACTTTTGTGAATCCTGTGATGGGTCAAAACAACAGTAACCTGTCTTCAAAACCAAAGCAAGAAATAGAGTGGAACGAATTGTCTTTGGGTGAAATAGATGAGGAATTGGAGGAATTCGACAAACAAGAAGAACTTAAAGATACAATCCCACAAAAGAAGAAAGCACCTATACTTATTGAAGATGGAATCGTTCGAGGCTATGTTTTTGACGATGAAACGAAAGACTCTTTGATAGGAGTTCCAGTGATTCAAAAAGGCACTACAAACGGAACGATGACAGACTTTGAGGGGTATTTTGAATTAAAGTCAATAGAATCAAGAAGTAGTAAAGACAGCATTCAAATTGAAATCAGTTATGTAGGCTATGAAGATTATATTTTCAGCCTAAATCCCAATA
>JBGCDY010000512.1:0-8224 GCA_045105835.1 Chitinophagales bacterium | reverse complement strand
AAACAAGAACTAAATGTCTTTGACGCTTTGATTAATCTCTTCGAAGATAATTCTACCTACACTAAACTCACCCAGTTAGCCTAATGCTGAATAGTAACAAAAAATTTATAACTTCTTTCGGCTCGATTTTTACTCTACCCAAAATAGAGCTGACAAAACTTCCTATAAAAAAAAACAAAAATCCATAAAGTAAGGTGGATATCCACAAAATTTCGTTTCCTAAAATAAATATGAAAGTTGAATACATAAGCAAACCAAAAATTGAACTTCCCATCAATCCCTTAGTTAAATTAGCAATCGATTCTTTAGTTAGATGCCTCGGCTGAAAACTCACCAACTCAAAAATCACCTTTCCCTCCCTATTCATCATCCCTCCAATCCATCCCAAATAGCCTAAAGTTTTCTCCTTCAAAAATCCCTTTCGATTCGGTGTATCACGCAACTTTTCCTCAATAAAATGCTCCACCAAATATTCTTCCAATTCCGCTTTTGAAGTAGGCAAGTCTTGATTCAAACTTCGACTATCAAAAACCTCCAATGCAATATTGTAGTAAAAAGGCGTACACAAAACCTCCTCCAATACAGTATTTTGCTCCAATAGCTGCAACAAAACATTGGCAGCATTTTCATCTTTGGTACTTAATTTTTGGGTCAGCGAATCTTTCAAAGTCGCTTTGATTTGTTCGGGAGTCAGTGGATTCACCAACACCTCTGCTTTAACAGGCGCATTCACTTCTATTTCGCTGTATTCTTTTCTACGGCTGCAAATCACCGCATATTCCACTTCTAACAATGCCAAATAATCGTCAATTGCTTGTAGGCATAAGTTTCGGATATTTTGTTGTTCTTCTTCACTTTCCAAATCTTTTCCCACTTCATCCAAACCATCTAAAAGCGGCAAAATTTGATTGGTCAAAATTGCTTCTTGCGCCAATTTTTTAGAGAAGCCATAACCCGACACCAAAGCCTGTTCTAACCATTCGTGAAAGCGGTCATCGCTCGGTTTCCAAGAAGCCAGATTGAAGACAATCGGCAGTTTTTCATCCACTTTTTTAGTCAACCACTCTTTCGCCAATTCCAAAATTTGAGTGGTTTTGCCGGCCCCTGGATTTCCGATGATGAGTAGGTGACGATGTTTTTGGAGGGTTTGGGTCAGCGTTCCTTCAATGGGTTCAGAAAGTGGGATGTCTTTGGAGAAGTGCGGATAATCGGTACTCATGCCCTCTTGTGAATAGGTCAATTCAAGGGAAACAGGTAGGCGATGGTCTGTTTTTTGGCGGAGGCGTTCGGTGTACCTTTCGATTAGGTATTCTCGAATCTTGTCTTTTTCTTGGGCAAAGGCATCTGTTTCTGATGGGGTTGAAGTTTGAGAAAAAGGCAGAAAGGAGAAAATAGAGGAGCGTTGTTTTTTGGGGATTTGGGCAGTTTCGGGGAGGTCTGCAATTACTAAGTTCAGTGCGAGAACCATTTTATTTCTTCGGACTCTGATACTGTCGGGCGTGTCCAGTTCTAATAATTTCTCCCTCTTCCAAGTATAAAAACGACTGGATAAAAGAATAATCTCGTTTTCCAAGTCTTTTTCCAAATTCTTTATGGACAACAATACATCTACTGCTTCTTCCAAATTTCCTTTACCAATGCGTTTTTTTAGATGTTGTTGAAGTTTCATAACAGGTAGAGGGCTGATTGTTTTGTATTTCTTTGCAATTTAATGGAAAAAATGAAATTAATTCACATCCTCCTCCCCATAAGACAACATTTCCCCATTCCCATCCACCATACAAGCAGCAATCCATGAAGGATTTACCAATTCCCATTTGATAGCAATGGCTTCAATCCTTTTTTTGAAGGTGTGTAATTCCATTTCCATCTTCCCAATTGCTTCCTTCAATTTTGCAAAATTCACGGAATACTTCAAATCCCTATCGTCAATTTCTTTATGTTTTTTCTCGATACAGTTGGACGAATCCATCATCATAGTATTGTCGGCATGAAGGTAGTGTTTCCATGTTTTTCCATCAAAAGCCTTCTCTATCAATCGGGTGAATAAAATATCGTTTCCTTGGGTTTTGTAGTACATCCACGGATGCCCAATCCAAATCAGTTCAAAGTTTTTGCTCTGCTTGATTCGTGTCCACTCTTTGTAGTCTTGCAGGCTATAGCAGCATTGAGGCGTAATGACCATTTTACCTTGGCTGGTCACGACCACTCCGCCATCAAAGCATCTGGGAGTAATGTCTTCACTTTCTGCTTCCTCCATTTCCGCTTCCAAATCTTCGGTAGAGCATCTGTATTCAGAAATATCCACCAAATTCAATTTTACCAAAGTCTCCAAGGATTCATCATCAATATCGCTGATTTTGATGTACTCAAACCCTTTTTCCATCGGTTCTAAATTAGGTAATCCATTCTTGGTTAATACCTGTTTCCAATAATGGTATTTTCGTTCAGGGCTGTAATTGCGGTCTTCAAAAGGATAGTTAGGTAGATCAAAATCAGAGGGTGAAATTTGAAGGACAGCGTGTAGGTGAATATTTTTGAGGGTTTCCATTGAATGGTTTTTGTTTGAGTGCTTACAACATTGTGGAGTCGATGAATAGTTCCATTTAGGGTTTTGAGAATGACGGATATTGAAGGTTTGATAACGAAAAAAGAGCATGAAAAACCATTGAGTTTCTCATGCTCTTTTGTTGTAAAAGCGAATTGTAATTGTAACGAAGCAATTGCTTTCAAAATTTATGAAGGTACTTAACTATTCCTTTCATAAATTACCAAGACCTTATGTGTCATGCTGTAAGCATCTTCTGAACGTATAGGAGGATTTAAGTTAAATATCCATCCCATAATATGAAGTTGACAAATTACTCAATCTTGTTCTTACCAAGAGGAAATAAATAACCTACTTCAAAAGCCACATAGGAACCTGAATTGTAATAATCGACTTGTTCTACCGTCTCTGTACCTTCATAGAAAGTCATATCTCCCATCATTGGAGTACCAAATCGAGTTCCTTGATGCACAAGGGAGAATCGCAAAATAGGCGACTGCAAAGCCTTTGCAGGATTCATCAGAAATTCCAAATTTGCCCCAATGAATACATAGCCTAAGTTGGAGCCTGTGAATTCATAATCTGCCTGATAAGATTTTTCACAATCACCTGGAATCGCAAAAGGAAGCTGCAATCCAGAAGAAAGGTCAGCGCCCATACAACTTCCACTTCCCCCTATTCCTTCATACAATTGCCACAATCTACCATACCCTACTACACCTCCCAAATACACGCTCTTTTTGCTATTCAGCGGCTTACGGAAATGTAGGTGCAATCCTAAGGTAGCATTTGATTCCGTTGTAGTTAGGTTAGTCTGCGGTCGGATAAAGTTAGAGCTGGAAGTGAAGAAGCGATCTACTGAAAGCTTGTATTGTTTGACGTGCAATCCTCCCATCAATTCCAAAGACCAAACATCGTTCCAACGATAGGTCAAACTGGGTTGAATAGGTAAAACTACACCCAACCTATTGCCAAAATTGACCTCTTTGTTTACATTGGTTTTATTCACTCCAATTCCAGTAGTGAAGCCCACATAGAACTGTTTATCAGTCTTCGGTTTTGATTCTGAATCAACATTTGCATTTTGACCGACCAAAAACAAGGGCATCCACATAAAAACGACAAGAAGCATACTCTGCTTAGAGAAAATGTACATAATAAATGAGTTTTACAAAGTAGAGAAATAAATTGTTCCAGTTTCCTACTACTATAACGGTGATTCTCCAAAAAGGTAAACAGTTTTTGAAGATATAGGCTTGCACATTGACTGCTTATATTACTCAAACCCACCCCAATTCCTCCGAAGAGGGGAATTTTTCACTATATACGTGATTCCCCTCTTGGGAGGGGGGACACTATATGCCTGTTCAATGCGGAGGCATATAATATGCACTAAGAAATGATAAAAAAATAACTTGAACGATTTTTTAGCTAACATACCCCAACTCCTTTCAAAAGAGGAATAGTGGTGTTCATTTTTTTCTTCTTACTAAATCAAGTTCTCTAAAGGAAAAAGATATCAATTCTAAAACTCAAGATCACCAGTCAATCGAATATCTCTTGAAGAACCTCCCACTGCAATGGTGAATTTACCAGGTTCCAGAACCCATTTGTTTTGGGTATCATCGTAATAACTAAAGGCATCTTCCTTCAATTCGATTTCGATGGTCGTAGAAGCACCCGCGTCAAGGAATACTTTTTGGAATGCTTTGAGTTCTTTTTCGGGACGCTTCAAAGTCGATTCTTCATCCTTTACATATACCTGAACGACTTCTCCACCCTTCATTTGCCCTGTGTTGGAAACCGTCAAACTAACCGTAACCGTCTTGTCTTTTTTGTCGATGGTCAAATCTTTGTACTCAAAAGAAGTGTAGGACAAGCCATGACCAAACGCAAAAGCAGGGGCTACATTGTAGGTATCAAAATATCGGTAGCCTACAAAAATGTCTTCTTTATGGTCTACGATTAGGTTTTCGTCTGGATATTTTGCCAAAGCTTGTGTTGGACTGTCCTCCAATTTGACGGGGAAAGTCATCGGTAATTTACCCGATGGGCTGATGTCTCCAAACAGAATGCTTGCCAAGGCATTGCCGCCTTCCATACCCGCATACCATGCTTGGACAATTCCTTTTGTGTCTTTTTCCCAAGCCTGCATGTCTATTGGAGCACCGCCAACCAATACCACAATCGTATTGGGATTTGCCTTCAATACTGCCTGAATCAATTTGTCTTGACCAAAAGGCAATACCATAGTGCTTTTATCGTGATCTTCGGCATCGTAAGCGTTCTCGTTCCAGTCATCCGAAAAACCATGAATCCAACCTCCAATAAAAATGGCAGCATCTGCACCTTTTACACTTTTGACCGCCTCGCTGATCAATTTTTCATCTGCTTCTTTTATATCTCGACCAATTTCGTAGCCTTGTGAATGTTCAATCGTTACGGCATCACCAAGTAAGTTTTGTAGCCCTTGCAGTGGGGTGATTTCATAAAATGCTTTCACCTGTGAGCTTCCGCCTGCGCCTGCATGTTTGCGGGTTACATTTGCTCCAACAACTGCGAGTTTTTTCACCTTGTCTTTCTGCAAAGGCAAAACACCATCCTCGTTTTTCAACAATACGATGGCTTCGTCAGCAATGTCTCTTGCGATTTGTTGGTGCTCCTTGGTATTGTACACACCTGTTTTTTTAGCTCCTCCAAATTTGCCCAAATGATGCATGACCGTCAATATTCTGCGTACTTTTTTGTCGATAAGAGATTCTTCAATTACTTTGTTTTTGACGAGTGAAACAACTGTGTCTCCCAAAAAGAATTTGCTGTAATCCAATCCTGTGCTGAACATCGACAAGTCGGTTCCCATTTCGAGATCCAATCCTACCTTCACTGCCTTTATCGTATTTTTTACGGCATTCCAATCACTGATGACCATGCCTTCAAAACCCATTTCTTCCTTCAAAATATCATCCAAAAGGTATCCGCTATGCGAGCAGTAGGTGCCTCTGAATTTGTTGTAAGCCGACATAACGGTCAAAACATCCGCTTCTTGGACTGCTGCTTTGAAGCCAGGAAGGTAAATTTCTCGCAAAGCTCGATCACTCATCAAAACATTTACTTTTTGTCGCTCATACTCAAGACTGTTGGCAATATAATGTTTTGCACAAGCGGCAACCCCTTGTTCTTGAACTCCTTTGATATAGCCCACGACCATTCTACTGTTGAGATAAGGATCTTCGGTCAGATACTCAAAATTTCGACCATTGAGGGGAGAACGAATGATGTTGAGTCCTGGACCCAAGATGATGTCCTTTTTTCTATAGTTGGCTTCGCTGCCCAAAACGGTGCCGAATTTATAGCCCAAATCTGGATTCCAAGTGGCTGCCAAGGCAGTTCCTACGGGTAGGTAGGTGCTGCTATCAGCTACATTTTCATCTTTTTCCCAGTCTCTACCGTGTTCATGCCTGACTCCATGTGGACCGTCCGACATATAGAGTTCGGGAATTCCCAATCGTTTGACTCCTCCACTTGTGAAAGAAGAACTGGCGTGAATCATTGTCACCTTTTCTTCTAAGGTCAATTGAGAAAGCAAGGCTTCCACTTTTTCCTCAATGCTTTCACTCACTTCTTCCGTTTTGGGCTTATCTGTTTGTTGGCAACTTGGTAATAAAAGAATACTTAGTGCGAAAAACAGGGCGTAAAAAAGTATTGATTTTGATTTCATTGTGTAAATTTATGTTGTACTTCAAAAATATTCGCTGTGAGGCTTGGATAAAGAACCGAAAATTAATCGGTTTTTACAAAATTCTTCTTGAGGCTTCCATGTTTTGGGATTAGGGAGTAAGTGGGTGAAATAAGTTACCAAGACCTATGTGTCATACTGTAAGTATCTTCTGAATGGATGGGAGGATTTAAGTTAAATATCCATCCGACAAGATGAAGTTGACAATTTTGCAGCGTTCCTAAATATTTCTTCAATTCATTTTAAAAAAAAACAATATGGCAACTTCTCCAAAAATCACAACCTTGCATCCACAAGGAAAAAAGGGAGTCAACATCCTTCAAAGACGATACGATACCATCAAGGATTTTTTGCTCAAAACCATTGAAGCACATGGTGTAATCAGCTATGAGGAATTGAATGCTTTGGCAGTAAAGGATTTAACGGATAGTTTTGATGGAAGCGTTAGGTGGTATGTAGTGACGGTGAAATTGGATTTGGAGGCGAGGGGAATTATTGAGCGCATTCCCAAAACAAGCCCGCATGAATTGAGAATGTGTAAGAAGGGTGAGTAACTCAGCAGATAAAAGCAAGAATATTTAATCACTCTATCTGGGCTTCAATGCAGTACTTATTTCATGAGAGACGTTAACCAGTTTTAGTTCCTCACTTATATGTAAAAAATAAAGTCAACTTACAATGCTGATTTTTTGCCTATGATTCGATTATTACTTTTATCTTTATATTCGCACTGCAAGGCACAACCGAACACCAACCCATGTTTTCCCAAAACAATTCATCTTCAAACCTCCCTTCCGCCAAACTTCAAGCATTGATGCTGAAGGCTGTCAGGCAGTTTGCCCAAAAAAAACACTACCAACTAAGCTCTACTGAGGAACGCCTATTTGTCCAAAAAATCAGTGATAAAGTTCTGCCTCAATGGAAAATTTTGGCTGCTCAAAAACAGAATGCCAATCCTCTAACCCTGTTTTTGGTACTGACAAAACGCAGCCTAAAAGAGGTGGGCGACCAAATTAACAACCATTTTGACCGACAATTATTGGAGAACCAAGCCTCACATTTGGTGACCAAATACCAACCTTTGGTTGCCTACCTAACAGCCACGATCACAAGTGGAAATATTGATTATGAGGAAGTTATTCAGGCGGTTAATGAGAAATTTTTGCGAAAAATACACACAGGTAAACTGGGAACACAGTACAAAGGCAATGCAACGATTCGAACTTTTTTGAATATGGTGGTCCGCAATTTGGTGATTGATTATCTGCGAGCCATAAAGAATAAGAATCGCAAAAACGTGGATGTCGAAATCAATCCAGACATTACCCCAGAGGTGGGTTTTGACATGAGTTTGTTGGTGCACAATCCTGTTTTTCAGGAACATTTGAAGAGGTTGGAGGACACTTTGAAGCTGTTCAAAAAACGAAGTCGGTTTGAGTTTTGTCTTAAAGTTATGTACCGACTTTTGCTAACTGCATCAAGTATTCGCCGTGATTACCCCGATTGTTCGGATGACTTATTGGTCGAAATCTTGAGTGTCTTTGTCAAAGATTACACACATTTGTCTCAAGGGAAATTGTATCAAATACTCTATCGTTTTGTTAGTCAGTTAGAAAGGTTGCATTCAAAAGGCAGTGTAGACTCGCTTCGAAAATGGTTTGACCGTCATCGAGAAGTTGTTTGGCAGCAAATCTTTGACAGCGACCTGCAAAACTTGGGTAAGGACGAAAAACGCATGAAAGACTGGTATTTTGAAATGTTGGTCTATCATTATTATGCCTGATTTGTTTGTAATTCCATTGCCCTTTTATTTTAAAAACCCTTTCCCAAACCAATCAATTCTATTATGTCCTCTTTATTCCAACCTTTAGCAGAACGCATGAGACCCAAAACTTTAGATGAGTTTGTGGGACAAGAACACTTGGTCGGCAAAGACAAGG
>JBGCDY010000511.1:0-5654 GCA_045105835.1 Chitinophagales bacterium | reverse complement strand
GGACAGCACTTATTGGGAAAAATACAATTACGCCATTGGCGAAAAAACAGATCCAGGTTCTACCTTCAAAGCAGTAAGTTTGACCGCTTTGTTGGACGACGGATTGGTGACAGATACCACGATTGTGGACATTGAAGGAGGAAGCAAGGACTATCACGAAGAGGTAATGAAAGACGATCTTTGGTATCCCTACAATGAAATCACAGTAGCGAAAGCCATTGAGATTTCTTCAAATGTGGGAATCTCCAAATTGATTGTGAAACACTACGGGCAGGATCCAGCAAAGTTCATTGACAAATTGCGAAGTATGAACCTGACCGAAGCAACAGGTATCGAAATTATTGGAGAGCCTCGACCAACGATCAAAACGCCAGATGCTGAAGATTGGAGTGGAATTACCCTTCCTTGGATGTCGGTGGGTTATGAGTTGGATATTACCCCATTGCAGTTGCTGACCTTTTTCAATGCCATTGCAAATGATGGTAAAATGATGCGCCCTTATTTGGTCAGCGAAGTAAGAGAGCTCAACTCTTCTATTGAAGTGTTTGACCCTTATTTTGTAAAACAAATCTGCAAAAAGGAAACGGCACAAACCGTCAAACGCATTTTGCAGGGAGTCATCGAAAGAGGAACTGCCAAAAAGATTGCCTCCAAAAACTTTACCATTGCAGGTAAAACAGGAACGGCAAACATTGCGAAGGATAGAAAAAGAAAAAAAGAATACCAAGCGAGTTTTGCGGGATTTTTTCCTGCCGAAGACCCCATTTACTCTTGTATCGTGGTCATCAACAAGCCTTCAATGGGAGATTATTACGGAGGGTCAGTTGCTGGACCAATTTTTAAGGAGATTGCCGAAAAATGTTATTCTACGAGCACCAAAACGCATCAACCTTTGGTGAACACAACGAATACCATTGAAGGAGCTTTACCGATTTCCAAAAAAGGTTACCAATCCGATATGCAAATGGTCTACAATAATTTGGGCGTGTCTCATGCTCCAAACGTAGATGCCGATTGGGTCACACCCAAGCCGAAAGACCGTTCTGTGGAATTGGCGACTTTGGAAATGAGAGACAATCTGATTCCAAATGTGAGAGGAATGGGTTTGCGAGATGCGATGTATGTATTGGAGAATCGGGGAATGAAGGTTCGTTTTTCGGGGAAAGGGAAGGTTGTGGGTCAGAGTCCTGGATATGGTAAGCGGTTTCGGAAGGGGACTGTGGTGGATTTGGAGTTGAGATGAAATTTGTTATTAATTTAAAATAATTATTTCAATGTATCTTGTACTTAAAGAAATGAAAGAATGGATAGACTTTCTTTTTAACACTTCATCTACATATGCAGATGAAGTTGAGGTGAAAGATAGTAAGTACTTTGAACATTTTTACACTTGGTTAATCAAACGGAGACATTTATTTGAAGAACATTCATTGAGTAAATACCTTGAACCTATTGCTTCTATATCTATTAGGATTATTGCTGCAAAACGATTGTATGATATGAATAGTGATGGCAATTCCCTATTTTCAAAAATCTCCAGTTTTGCTAGTCAAGGTGGTCTAATAGCTTTAATGCCTGAATTTGCAAAACAAAGAAAAATGTTGGATGGATTAATAGATATTTTTGCTGCGGAATTACGAGATGATTTAGCAAAAAATAAAGTTGAATTAGTATTCAACTCACTACAAAAGGATATGAAATATTGTGAGAATACGCAAACCGTTAACGGTTTTTATTCAATAAAAAAAAGGTATAATGAACTGAAATTTCAGCAAATGCGCGGTATAATTAGCCAAGAAAATTACTTTTTAGAAATGAATAAAATAAGTTATGCTATTTTAAGTTTTATTTGATTTATTACAAAAAACATTATTAAAATTTACTGCATCATTGATGGTGAATTATCTACGGATAAGCCTGATATTTTGAAAAATTAAACATTAACTGTCTTTAAAACAATTCTGCATTGTGCAAACAGCTACAAAATACATTGTTTCGATGGCCTTGATTTTGATGTGTTTGTCTTGTGTTGAACAAACCAAACCAACTACTGTAAATCCAAAAACAGCTGAAAAGACTGCTTCTGAGGAAAAAACTCCAATGAAAGTAAAATCAGTAGAAATACAATCTTTTGAGATGGATGAATGGACGGATGGTGCAAAATCTGGAGATGGTTGTTCTTGTTCTTTTAGAGCCGAAAAAGACAATTACAAAACAGGCGATGTATTTGCCAGCAATATCGAAAAAGAGGCTTGTATTAAATTGGATGGAGAAGTAATTGCCCTTCAAGGTGGTAGAACAGACAATAGCGATGAACTCTACAAAAACTCTTTTGAGTCACCGTGGATCATCCTCAATGAGAAAGGAGAACACACACTTTTTGGTGAAAAAATAGATTTTGATGGAAAGTAGCGAAAAAAAATAAAGAATACATTGAAGCAAACACTTCACCTGATGGATGAACTGCCCAAAGAAATTGAGGTGAAAAGCAATGGAACAGTTGGCATGGGCACAAGAGGAGACTTCAAAGATATTTGCAATGAGGCATTGACGGAGGTCAAAGTCGAAAAGGACGGAGGAAAAAAGATAGTGATATTTGAAACACTCTACCAAAATGAAACCTATGATTGTGTGATTTCTGCCCATGAAATAGGAAAAAAAGATGGTGGTGGAAGTAAATACGAAGGTACGATGCTCATAAAATCAAAAGACGGAAAAGTATTGGCAACAAAGCCTGTATGGGGAGAATGTGGTTGTTAGGTTAAAAAGAAAAAACAGCAATCAAGAATGAAACTTAGCGACATACTATACAAGGTCAGACTGCAACAAGTCGCAGGTTCGACCAACAAAAAAATAAACGCCCTCCAACTGGATTCTCGAAAAGTGGTCGCAAACGACTTATTTGCAGCCTTGAAGGGAGTGCAAGTAGACGGACATCAGTTCATTGACACAGCGGTTAGAAAAGGCGCAACAGCCATTTTGTGTGAAACATTGCCAGCCGATTTGCAAGAAGGAATTACCTATTTGCAAGTGCCAAATGCAGCCGCAGCCCTAAGTATTTGCGCCGAAAATTTTTATGGCAATCCTTCTTCAAAATTGAAGCTCGTGGGAGTCACAGGAACGAATGGCAAGACAAGTATTGCCACGCTTTTATTTCGGATGTTTCGTGGATTGAAGTACAATGTAGGCTTGTTTTCTACTATTCAGTACCAAATCAACGAAGAGGTATTCCCTGCTTCTCACACAACTCCTAACGCCATCAATATCAGCAGAATGCTGGCAAAAATGGTGGACGAAGGTTGTGAGTATTGTTTTATGGAAGTAAGTTCACATGGAGTGAGTCAGCATAGAGTGGATGCACTGCAATTTGCAGGAGGAGTATTTACCAATATGTCGAGAGACCATTTGGACTATCATGGAGATTTCAAATCTTACATTGAAGCCAAAAAAGGATTTTTTGACATGCTTCCCAAAGAAGCTTTTGCATTGGTGAACATAGACGACAAGCGTGGACGAATCATGCTTCAAAACACCAAAGCGAATCAACAGACGTATGCACTGAAATCTATGGCAGATTTCAAGGCAAAAATCTTGGAGAACAGCTTTATGGGTTTGATGCTCAATATGGATGGCGAAGAAGTACACAGCTTGTTGATAGGCGAATTTAGTGCCTACAATTTGTTGGCCGTTTATGGCACGGCGATTTTGTTGGGAGAAGAAAAGATTGAAGTCTTAATCGAATTGAGCAAACTGCAAACGGCAGAAGGACGATTTGACCCCATCACCAACAGCAGCAAAAGCGTTGTCGGAATTGTTGATTATGCACATACGCCCGATGCTTTGGAAAAAGTATTGGAAACCATCAATGTGATTCGCACCAAAAATGAAACCTTAATCAGTATTGTAGGTTGTGCGGGAGACAGAGACAAAGGCAAGCGACCCATGATGGCTGCCATTGCCTGCAAACTGAGCGACAAAGTTATATTGACTTCGGACAATCCAAGAACGGAAGATCCTGATTCAATTTTGGAGGATATGAAAAAAGGGGTAAGCCCGAGTGCCATCAATAAAACCTTGTTGATTACCAATAGGAAAGAAGCCATTCGCACGGCTTGTATGTTGGCGAAAAAAGGAGACATCATCTTATTGGCGGGAAAAGGACATGAACCTTATCAAGAAATTCATGGGGTGAAATATCCCTTCAATGACAAAGAAGAATTACAAAAAGGATTGGATGAATTGTTAAATGGTTGAATTGCTAAATGGTTGAATTGCTAAACGGCTACCTGTGAGTAGCACAGCAATAAAACAATATAGCAATATGGCAATAAATCAAAAAAATGCTCTATTACTTATTTGAATGGCTCAATCAGTGGGATGTACCTGGCGCAGGACTGTTTCAGTTTATCAGTTTTCGGGCAGCAGTAGCTTTCATATTTTCGCTTCTATTGTGCTTGGTTTTTGGCGAAAAATGGATTGCCAAACTGCAAAGGATGCAGGTGAAAGAAACGGTTCGAGATTTGGGCTTGGCGGGAGAAAAAGCGAAACAAGGCACTCCAACCATGGGAGGAGTCATCATCATTGGAGCTATTTTGGTACCGACACTTTTGTTGGCCAAATACAGCAACATTTACATCTGGTTGATGGTTTTGGCAACCGTTTGGATGGGAGCAATTGGTTTTACAGACGATTATATCAAGGTTTTTAAGAAAGACAAAAAAGGACTGAGAGGTCGAAGCAAGATTATAGGGCAAGTGGGATTTGGTTTGATCATTGGAGTCACCATGTATTGCAGCAACGATGTATATGTGCAGAAAGACATCACCAATGCCCAAGACCAAACCTACTACGAAGATTTAGAACGCTTTGAGACAGAGGATGGAAAAATGATGGTCAAATTCAAAGCACCCATCACTGACGTTCCTTTCCTCAAAACTTACTACTTTGATTACGGAAGTGTATTGTCTTGGTTGGGAAAAAACTACGAATGGTGGGCATGGTTGATTTACATTCCTGCAAACATTTTCATCGTTACCGCCGTATCGAATGCGGCAAATCTAACGGATGGAATTGATGGCTTGGCAACAGGATTGTCCGCAATCATTGGAGTCTGTCTCGGCTTATTCGCCTATTTTTCGGGCAATACCATCGTATCAGACTATCTGAATATCATGTATTTACCGAATACTTCCGAGTTGGTAGTTTTTTCGGGAGCATTTGTGGGAGCTTGTATTGGTTTCCTTTGGTACAATACCTATCCAGCCCAAGTTTTTATGGGAGATACGGGAAGTTTGACCTTAGGAGGAATCATTGCAGCCTTGGCGATTGCAGTCCGAAAAGAATTGTTGATACCCATTTTGTGTGGTATCTTTTTACTCGAAAATTTATCTGTGGTATTGCAAGTGGGAGTTTTTAAGTACCGAAAGAAAAAATACGGGCTGGAATATGCCCAACAAAATAGATTGTTTTTGATGTCGCCTTTGCACCATCATTACCAAAAGAAGGGAATTCCCGAAGCCAAATTGGTGACACGCTTTTGGATTGTTGGAATCATGTTGGCGGTATTGACTTTTATTACATTGAAGGTGAGGTAGTGGATTAGTGATTAAGTGATTAGTGATTAAGTGATTAGTGATTAAGTGATTAGTGATTAA
>JBGCDY010000510.1:0-4930 GCA_045105835.1 Chitinophagales bacterium | reverse complement strand
CAAAGGCATTGCCGCAATTTGCAGATTTGTTTGATAAGCATCGTCAATATCTTGAATCGAAACAGGGGGCAATATTTGACTAAAACCACTGCCCAAAGCAGGCGCACCACAAGGCACATTGGCAAAAACGCTGGCACGAATACTCGAACCTGCCACAAAATTGCAGTCCGTCACGAAGCCCAAACGAATGTTTGCTTTTCGCTCATTGGCATCATTACTCAATGCAAAACCATTGATTCCCAAATCTGCAATTCCCCCAATCGGTTCGTTTGCTGCATCGGCAAGCCCTAAGTCAATTACCAATTGATTCCCTTCAATGACGGCTGAAAAGCTCCTTGGCAGTGTTCCCAAAGGGTATTCTATCGTTGTGGCATCAGTCAGTATCAAACCCTGTAATGGCGGCAAGTCCAAGACCAAAATGGGTTGGGTGATGTTGGCAAGCTGTGCGCTGTTAATCGTGAATTCATAAAACATCGTATCACAAAGTTCGACTACTCCATCAGGCGTTTTTACATCCAATTGTATTTCGGATTCTTTAGGATTAATGGTGACAGAGCGCAAAACTTTACTGCACTTCATTTCTTCGATATTGTTGGGATAATCCACACAGTCCCAACTATAAAACGTTTTCAAGATACTGGATTCTGCACAGTTGGAATAAGCCAATTGCAGTTCGATGTCTAAGCACTGAACGGGAAGAATGTTCCCCAATTGCAGGATTTGAAGCCCATCCTCTAATGTGCTGAGTGTGCCGATATTGGAAGACAAAACGGTGATGTCTCCATCGTTTTCAGTTTCAAACAACAGAAAGGCATTGGGCATATTGAGTTCACCCGAATTGTTGCAAAATTCCAGTTGTGCGCTCACTTGTCCCGCCAAACCGTCAATATTTGGTGTGAGTACACTGGCACTGATTTGTGGTTTGGAGTAGGTGAGGGGATAGGTTTGGTTCAATACCAAGTGGTTTCTGCATTCGGGTTCGGTGCTGTGGTAATTATTTTCGATAAAGAAAGTGGCTTCTACTTCGTTGGCTCCAGTACAGTCTGCTTCAAAACTCAATTGGAAATAACCCCCAATGGTTTCATTTCCAGTGGTGTCTGCCAAATAAGAAATGCGGTCGCCTATAGGCCAATCTCCATCATTCACAAAGGTGTATTCTATCTGTTCACCCTGTTCTTCGATTTTGCTGGGCTGCAAAAAGTAATCTTCTACAGGGTTGGGTAGGTAATTCATTCGAGCAGAATTTTCGATGTATTGCAGCTCTTTGGGAAACTTGAGTTTGACAGAATCAAAACGAAAAGTAGGGCGAATTTCATTTGGGAAAAAATCGGTGAAATTTGGACCATTGATGAGTTCTTCAATGTCATTTCCCCATTCTATGCCCAGTGTTTGGGTATTGCAAGAAGCTACGACATAGGAAGTGTCGGGCAGCATAGTTTTGTTTTGGTAGAGTTGTATATTGGCGTTTGCAGACTGACAAGACAGCACTACTTCTTCATCATTGGTGATGTCTTCGGCATAAAATTGCAGAATAAAAGATGGGTTGACAACCACATCGCTACTTAGGTTTCCTTCAACAACGATAAAATCAATTTGAAGGAATAGAGAGTCGCCCTGTGAAAAATCGTTTCCATTTAAGCCACAATTTTCAAAGAAATCATTAACCGCAAAATCAATTCCATTGAGGACGGCATCTTCTGTGGGTTCAATCTCTGCAAAGGCTTCTGTGATGGGGCAGTCAAAATAATTCTCTGTTTCGGAATCGTACCAACGAATTGTGCCATAAAGCCATTCTAACAATGGCAAACCTTCATCAGAATTGGAATACAACAAGCGCAAGCGGATGTCATTGTAGTCTTCAACGGAGGACTCCACGAATGTTTCGGATTGATAGCTAATCGTGTCACAAGCAAGAGCCATGAGCAGATTGAGGGCATCTTCGTTTGGGTTGACTGTTTCTTGCAGGTCAAAATCAGTCCAACCATAGGTTTGTCTGATTGCAGAAGCGCCTGAATTCAAAACACTCACACACTCACCAGTCAGAGCGTCTAAAGTAGGCGTTTTGGAAAAAGAACCACAACTGGTGCCTTCAAAACAGTCGCAACCTGTTTCGCATTCGTATAAAATGTCAAAACTAAGGCTGTAATTTTCTGGATTTACCTGACCATTCCAGATAAAGTCAAGGTTGATACAATTGACACTGATTCCTTCAATACCAGCTACTTCAATCATTCCATCAGCAAGTAGAATTGCGGTCAGTGGTGTGCCATCCGTGAGGTAGGCATTGGGTAAGTTTGGAGATAAAACCAAGCTGTCAGAGACGGATACCAACAATGTACTTTGGTCACTGGAACAGTTTAGGTTTTGGTCAATATCGCTGCATACATTCAAAGTACCAATTTCTCCGATTTTTAGATTGGTGGGAAAGTCGGATTGTGGTATTTCGTAAGAGCGTTCTATGGTGAAATCACTTTCAACTGCTTGTTGATAGACACTTGCACCACAAAAATCGTTGTACAAAACGCTGGATATATCCGTCAAAACACCTATGTCACAAAAGCAGGCTTCAGAGCAGTCAAAGTCAATTTGGTATTGAACATGTATGGTGTCTCCTGGCAATAAATCGTCGTAGAATCCATCTCCGTCTGCATCGACTAAGCCCATTTCGGTGTTTTTATTGGCAGCCAAGTTGATGGCATATTTTCCTGAGTTGTAGCCACCTTTGTCGTAAGGAATACCATTGATGATTGGATTGGTGATAATCCCTGCTGCTTTGGAGCAGCCAGAATCTGGGAAAGAAAAATCCCATTCCAAATTGATAAGTGGGTTGATGATATAACCAGGATCGTTTTCATTTGGAGTGCCATCGTTGATGACTAAAAATTCGCCTTGTCCATTGGTGCAAGTGCCAGGGACATTGTATTGAAGCGGAACAATGCGAATGTTTGGCTCTTCCGTACCTCCAATAATCACGACATCGCCCGTTGTGCCTTCAAATGGATTGCAGGCATTTCCATTGCAGCCCCACCTGATATTGTGTTCTGTTTCGATTAATAAGGTTTGGCAACTGTACATCCTTAGTTCTTCTTTGAGAACGATGCTTTCACCATCATCAAAACAAGTATCACCATTGCCTACACCCAATAAAATTTCGTTGAGAGAGACAAAAACGGTATCTCCTGAAAAGGTGAGAGGAAAGGAATAGGTACCAAATCGAATTTTTTCCATGGTGAGCCCTTGTTCCAAAACGACAAAGTAGGTAATGTCATCAGTACAAGCAAAACCACCATTGTTAATGGTGATGTCTCTAAAAATTTTTTGTCCCGAATCTCCCGAAACAATGCCTGGTTGAAAAATACTCAAACTGGCAAATTGAATGCCGTAGTTGGCATCTTGATTGGCAATGTTGGTTCCGCCTTGAGATATACTAATTTGGTCTTCAAAGGTGCCTCCGATTTGGGCAAAATCTATGGCAGAGCAGTTAGCCGTTCTTTGGATTTCAAAACTGAGGGTTTCACCAATAGCCCATGTTGTGCCATTGGTATTTACCTGCAATTGGATCTGGAAGGTTTCAGGAACATTGATGATACTTAGTGAAATATTGTTGGGTGATTCCAATATCAAAAGTGAGTTGTCGAGGTATTCGATGCCTTCTGAAAGCGTTATTTGTAGGTCTATAATCCCTTGAATTTCCTGCTCTGGTGTGAGCGAGTAGGTAAGGGCATTGGACTCTCCACAAACATTGAGATCGGTAGCGATGTTTTGAACATTGATTTGGGCTTGAAGGAGAGGAGTCCATAGGGTCGAAATGAAGGCAAGTAAGAAATTGAGGACTAAAGTGTTAGAGTAGTTGTTGCGCATAAATTTTATTGGTTTTTGGATAGACTACATGAGGCAATGTTTTCGCTGCTTTGTGATGATTTTTTCAATAGAAAATCTTTGGTATTTCCATCAAATTGTACTTGAAATCTTCGTTTTTTATAGTGAGGAGAATAGAAAATAAGAGTACGTTTCTATTTTAATTGGCTCGAATATTCAACAATAAGTGATTTTTTCTGTTATTGAATTCATTGTAAAATAAAATTAGTTGAAGTCAAAAGTTTTTTAGAGGCTATTTAGAGCTTTTGTATAAGAAATAATAATAATATTTTTTATATTAAACTTTTAACCCTTTCATTCGATGAATAATAAAAATATTTTTGTAAATTTATTCTAAGGTATTTTTGATAATTATTTATCCATCATTATTGAGTTTTGGTAAATTTAACTGAAAATGGCAACTTATTCAATTAAGGAAATCGAACACCTTTCGGGGGTCAAAGCCCACACGATAAGGATATGGGAACAGCGGTACAACGTTGTTGATCCTAAGCGTACAGATACGAATATCCGATACTATACGGATGAGGATTTGAAGCTGATATTGAACATTGCTTTGCTCAATAAGCAGGGGATGCGTATTGGTACAATTGCTCGAATGAAGACCCCTGAAATCATGAAGAAGGTACATTCATTGGGGAATACAGATGCGAAGTATGACCTGCAAATCAATGAATTGATCGGTTCTATGATTGAGATTGATGAGGTTAGGTTTGAAAAAATCATGCTCACCAATATTCTTCAACATGGCTTTGAGGATACAATGATCAAGGTGATCTATCCTTTTTTGGATAAAATCGGAATTATGTGGATGACAGGAAATATCAATCCTGCGCAAGAACACTTTATCACCAATTTGATTCGACAAAAAATCATTGTTGCCATTGATGGTCAAGTTTACAATGATCAACTGCCAAGTAGCCGTTATTTGTTGTATTTACCTGTGAGTGAATTGCACGAATTGAGTTTGCTGTTTTTGTGCTATTTGCTGAAAGTGAGGAACAATAAGGTGATTTATTTGGGGGCAAGTGTTCCTTTGAAGCATGTATTG
>JBGCDY010000509.1:0-6717 GCA_045105835.1 Chitinophagales bacterium | reverse complement strand
AAAGAACCTGATCTTAAACAGCTTAGAGGTGATTCTTTTACCCCTTGAGAAGGAAGAAAAGTAATGATATAACAATGATCAGAGAAACATAATATGGTTTTATTTAAGCTTTTGAAAACAGAAATCAAAGAGCCACTATGGCCAGTATGTTGGTTTCTCTTTTTGACGACAGTCTCTAATGCTTTATTGTTGAGCATCATTAATACAGCAGCAGATGATATCGTTAAGGAGCAAGTAACGACTACCCATTTTTTGTCTTATTTTTTATTTGGCGGAATCTATTTATACACTAGACACCACTTATTCGATAAGTTCTTTTTCTTTATTGATGGGACTGTTGCTCGTTTGCAAGATCGACTGGGCAACAAAATTCGGCATACGGAATTGTCCACACTTGAAAAAGTAGGAGCCTCTTCTATTTATGCTCGGCTGACGGAAGATATGACTTATTTATCTTTGATTAGTTGGTCATTGATGCGCTCGATTCATGCCATTTTCGTCATGCTTTCTATCTTGCTTTATATTGCAACCCTTTCAGGTTGGGCATTTGTCGCTGTTTTGATTGGCGTATCCGCTTCGGTGGTCAATTTTATTTTCAAAGCAGACGAAACCGCTAAAAACTACTTTGACCTAGCTAAAAAAGAAACCCTTTTCTTAAACAAACTAAATCATTTATTAGAAGGGTTTAAAGAGATGAAAATCAATGGAAAAAAGAGCAATCAGGTATTCTCGGATTATGAGAAGGCAAGTACTTCAAGGGGGGATTCTAGAATGGTGGCTTTTCAATTTTATAATATCAATACCTCTTTTGCTTATGCTTGTTTTTTTGTGATGATAACAGCGGTCGTTTTTGTATTACCGCACTATCATAGTGAATACCCTGAAACCATTATCAAAATAACGGCTGCCATTTTATTCATTTTTGGACCTATTGAGTCCTTGCTGAATGCCTTGCCCAGTTTAGCGATTGCAGAATATGGAGTTCAAAATATTTTGGGCTTAGAAAAAGAGTTAGACTCCTCACTCAAGTCTCAAAAAAAGAAAATGCATACGCAAAAAACAAATAATGAAACACCTACATTTCGGGAAAATATTCAATTAGAAAATCTTATTTATGAATACGAACACCAAGATTCTGCCCATGCTTTTGGTATTGGCCCCATGACTATCCGTTTTCAAAAAGGTGAAATTATTTTTATTACTGGTGGAAATGGGTCAGGAAAATCTACTTTTCTAAAAATGTTTACAGGCCTATATGTGCCTAAGTCGGGGGAAATATACCTTGACCGAGACTTGAAATCAGGTAAAGACGGAACACTCATAACGGCAGCCAATTACACAGAATACCGTAATCTTTTTACGACTCTTTTCACCGACTTTCACCTTTTTGATAGGTTGTATGGTTTGGAGGATACCCCAGAAAAAGAGGTCAATGATTTGCTACGTCGTATGGGTTTATCGGAACAAAAAGCCCATTACCAAAATGGCAGATTTAGCAATATCCAACTCTCTAGTGGGCAAAAAAAACGCTTGGCTTTGATTATCTGTATTTTAGAAGATAAAGACATTTACATTCTTGATGAAGTCGCTGCCGATTTAGACCCCGACTTTAGAGATGTCTATTATTATGAAATTTTACAAGAACTCAAAGCCCGACAGAAAACCGTTTTTGTGGTTTCGCATGACAAGGATTATTGGGATGCAGCAGATAGAATAATTGAGTTGAAGAAAGGACAATTTCACGAGCATATTGTTCAACATCGAACGGTTTCTAAATTAGCAGATTAACAATGGATTTATTTACTCTATTACGACAAGAAATCAAACAACCCTTACTATTTTTTTTAGGTGCCATTCTCCTAACAGGGCTTTCTAGTGCTTTCTTAGTAGAGTTAATCAATATAGCGGCTGAAAACATTGTCAATAAAAATATACAACAGTGGTATTTTTTGTGTTTTATTATCGTGGTGGGTGTCTTTTATTTTTGTAGAGAATACATTTTTGACCAAGCTATTGTCAATGTAGAAAATTCTGTCAACCAATTGCGACAACGTATTGGTGACAAAATACGCCACCTGAGTTTATCTACTTTTGAACAAACAGAAAACGCTCATTTGTATGCTCGACTGACCCAAGATATGATATACATTTCGACTGTATCCTTTCATTTAATCGGTTTAATACAAGCCATTTTTATGATTGTATTTATGTTGCTCTACATCATGATACTTTCTACTTGGGCTTTTGTATTGGTGACCACTGCTATTGGTTTGAGTATGTTGTTTTATAGCAATATTCTAAAAGAAATTAATTATAATTTCTCACAATTGTCCAAAGTAGAAACCGATTTTTTGAAAAAATTAAACCACTTAATTAAGGGATTTAAAGAAATCAAAATCAATGCATTAAAAAGTAAATTGGTTTTTAAAAAATACCGAAAATCTGGACATCAAAAAAAGCATTACAAGATAAAAATCAACCAGCTGTACAATACAGGCTTTAGTTCAGCTCAGGTATTTCTTTATACCACGATCGCTGCAATTATTTTTGTGATTCCCCAATATGAGGAATCACACGCAGCCATTATTATTAAAATTACGGCTGCCGTTCTTTTTATCATTGGTCCTTTGGAGGTTATTTTAAGAGTAGTACCTCGTTTGGCTTATGCGAATAGAGGAGCTATTAATGTAATGAAATTGGAAAAGGAGATGGATGTGTTCTTAAAAGAACAACGGAGAAAATATGACTTTAAAACCAATAGTAATGAGGTACTTTCTTTTCAAAAAAGCATTGAGTTGAATGATTTGGTTTATCAGTACGAACACAATGACCCTGCTCATGCTTTCAGCATTGGTCCTATGAATTTGAAGGTAAAAAAAGGGGAATTGATTTTTATTACTGGCGGAAACGGTTCAGGGAAATCCACTTTTTTAAAAATGTTTACAGGGCTTTATTTACCTAAAAGAGGCTATATCTATCTGGATAGAGACATGGAAAAGGGAGAACAAGGTACTTTAGTAAATGGCTATAACTACGACGAATACAGCAACCTTTTTACAACGATTTTCACCGATTTTCACCTTTTTGATAAACTGTATGGATTAGGAGAGGTGGAAGAAGAAAGGGTCAAAACTCTACTAAAAGGAATGGGTTTGTCAGAAGATAAAACTACTTTTCAAAAGAACCGCTTTACCAATATTCACCTGTCAAGTGGACAAAAAAAACGACTGGCTCTTATCACCTCTATGTTGGAAGATAAGGAGGTTTATATTTTTGATGAGGTAGCTGCTGACCTTGACCCTGAGTTTCGAGATACTTACTACTATGAAATTTTACCTCAGCTCAAAGCCCAAAATAAAACCGTTTTTGTGGTCTCCCATGACAAAAGTTATTGGAAAGTAGCGGATAGGGTATTGGAATTAAAGAATGGACAGTTTTACGAAAAAAACGACTATACATCAAAATAAATCATTTTATCATGAGAGATTCAAAAAATGTTTTTCACCTAGCTATTCCCTGCAAGGATATAAAGGAGACGGAAGAGTACTACGTCAAAATCGGTGCGCAAGTCGCCAGAAAGTATAATGATCGGGTGACGCTTAATTTCTTCGGCGATCAGATAGTTTGCCATTTAGATCCCGACGAAGTTGTGGAAAAACCCAGAATGTATCCTCGGCATGCTGGTCTAACTTTCTTTGAATTAGATGATTATAATGCTTTATTGGAAAAGGCGAAGGCTAATAATCTGCCCTTTTTCAAAGACAACTTTATCCGATTTAAAGGAAAACGAGAAGAACATCAAACTTTCTTTTTGGTTGATCCTGCTAATAATTTACTGGAGTTCAAATATTACAATGACCCTGAAATGATGTATTAATCTTTTGTAGCTCTAATCTTCTTGTCTGAGTTGTTGCATAACATTGATAGGTATCAAACAGAAATAACCAAACTATAAAAAACAAAATAATGTGGCGAAAATAAATATTGTCCAAGGGAATGACGTGAGTCTACCAACTGCTGATGTCAACATCATTATAGATGTATTGAGGGCTTTCACAACGACCTTTTTTGCCTTTCAAAAAGGGGTAAAAGAGATTTACTTAGTCAATGAAACAGGAGAGGGGCTTCGATTAAAAAATCAATTAAACAATGCCTTAGTAGCAGGTGAAATTGGTGGCTATAAAATTGAAGGTTTTGATTTGGGCAATTCTCCTTCAGAAATGAGTGCTGCCGAATTGCAGGACAAAGTTTTGATTTTAAAAACATCCAATGGCGTAAAAGCAACACTCAATAGTTTGAATGCAAACGCTGTATTTGTAACAGGTTGGGTCAATGTAGATAGATTGATACATTTCCTTCAATCTGAAATAAAAAAAGGCAAAGTGCAACACATCAATATTGTAGCTTCTGACCCTATAAGTGATGACGATTTTGCTTGTGCAGAATATATCGTTTCACACTTACTTGATCAACAAAAGATAGATAAAACGAACTGCACTATAAGAATAAAAAATAGCAAAGCTGCCGAAAAATTTTTGGATGACAGCCGAGTAGAGTTTTCAGCTATTGATTTAGACTTAGCGCTTAGTAATCAATCTTCCAATTTTTTAATGAAAGTTGAAAACATTAATCAACAAATAAAAATTATTAAACATGAATATTTCCTTTTTTGATTTACCTTATCGTCCTGCTAAACCGAGGGCAAGGGGTTTGAATATTTTAATAGATAATGGACTGGCGACCAATTATTTTGAAGACATTGTGACCAGTCATACTAGCTTGATTGATATGGTGAAATTTGGCTGGTGCACTGCTGTGGTAACGCAGGAAATTGATAAAAAAATAGCGATTTTAAAAAGCTTAAACATCCAATACTTTTTTGGGGGTACTTTTTTTGAAAAAGCCTGTCAGCAAGACAAGGTAGAGGAGTTTAGAATGTACTTGCATGGTAAAGATTGCCAACTTGTAGAGATTTCAAACGGAACTATTTCCTTATCACCTGAGCGGAAAGCTAAATACATCAAGTCTTTTGCACAAGATTTTATGGTTTTAAGTGAGGTTGGTATCAAAGACAATGATCGGTCAAAAGAAATGTCGCCAAGAGAATGGGTTGATGAAATTGCTATGGATTTTGAAGCTGGTGCAACTTATGTTATCACCGAATCTAGAGAATCAGGAAAAAGTGGCATTGCTCGCTCAAATGGAGAGGTTCGATATGGTTTGGTTAATGAAATATTAGAATCAGATAGATATGATGTAGGGCAACTGATATTTGAAGCCCCGAATAAAATGTTGCAAAATTATTTTATTCAATTACAAGGAACGAATGTCAATTTGGCAAATATCGCCTTTTCTGATATTGTGGGTTGTGAGACTTTGCGGCTGGGATTGCGGTCGGATACTCTGTCTCTTTTTGAGAAGCAGGCTTATGTTGAAAAACCGATATGCAACGTGATTTGATTTTTAAAACTTGATGTGCCTGCTCTATCGAAAAACTCATTATCAATATTCAATTGTTCAAATAAACTTTAACTAATCTTATTTTTAAATAATTAAAATAATAAACATGTACGAATTAAAAAATTTCTGGAAAAACGGGTTTGCTGGTCCATTTGACCTCAATGTAGATTCAAATAAAATTGAGAAGGTAGCCGATTTCCTATCTGAAATGGTACAAAGTAAGAAGCCGCACCCGCTTTATCATAGATATTCCGTTCGGGACTGGCACCTGTTGAAACAAGAAGTTTTAAGTCTTTATCAAGATGAAGGACTTGTTGAGTCTCTTAAAGTCCTAATGGGCGAAGATTTGGTGTTATGGAGAACCAAGGTTTTTAATAAAGAACCATTTGAAGGAGAAATTGGCTGGCACCAAGAATGGGGTACTTTTAATGGAATAGAAATTGGAAATGATATTCCAGCACTACAATACTCTGGTGATGAAGAATGCTGGGATTTAACCGTTTGGGTTGCTTTATGCGATGTAGAGTTAAATATGGGACCACTCAAGTTCGCTAGAGGTACCAATAATAAAAGATTTACAGAAGTCGTAACGCCGATGTATGAATCGGAATTTTTTGTAGACCCATTTGTAGGCATCTCCTCCGTAAGTGAATTAGTCAAACGTGCACTTTCCAACGCCTTAATTCTAGATGTCGATACTTCTACTGTTTTCACACCAGCTGACCTAAATAATGCTAATCTTAGCATGGAAGCAGCCCAAGAAAAGGTGATGGAACATATCAAAAATGCAAAAGGCTCTGTCGTAATTGATTTTAATCCAGAGGAACACGAAATCATCACTTCTAAAGTCAAAAAAGGCCAATACTGGATATTTACCGAAAGGGTGATGCATGGCTCAGGTGTCAACGAATCGGATAGGTCAAGGTTGGGAATTAACGGAAGAATCACGAGAAGTGACACACTAATCTATCCCCAAAGGCTTGAAGATGGGTTTATGGATGGTTCAAATATTGACATATCTCAACATGAATGTGTCTTATTATCTGGGAAAAGTTTAGAGCCTAGAAATAAAATGTTTGAAGCGCGTGATAAATCGGTAGTTGCCCATTAGTTATATTATCTAATTCTTACTAAAAATTAAAAATAACATATGAAACCTAATACTGCATTTGCATCTATAGATACCTCTCAGGCTAGTAGTACTGTAAGTTCTTATAATGAATGGGACACCTTAGAGGAGGTAATCGTTGGCACACC
>JBGCDY010000508.1:0-3429 GCA_045105835.1 Chitinophagales bacterium | reverse complement strand
GGGAACAGAAGGTGCGGTAACGTGGAGTATCAACCAGATTGCACTGGGCTTATTGGTCATATTGATTTTGCAGGGTATTTTTTCTTATTTTCGGATTGTCTTGTTTTCGATTGTGAGTGAAAAGGCGATGGCAGACATCCGCAAAGACCTCTACTCCAAGCTTATATCGCTCAATATTACTTTTTTTGAAAGTCGTAGAGTGGGAGAATTGACCAGTAGAATGACGGCGGATGTGACCCAACTTCAAAATACACTTTCGATTTACCTCGCCGAATTTTTGCGGCAAATAGCCACGCTTATCATCGGAATTGGCATCATCGCCATGACTTCCTTCAAACTGACGCTTTGGATGCTTTCAACCTTTCCAGTTGCCATCCTTGCAGCCCTATTTTTTGGAGGTTATATTCGCAAACTTTCTCGCCAAACACAGGATGCTTTGGCTGAATCAAATGTGGTCGTAGAGGAATCTTTGCAGGCAATCAGCGTAGTCAAAGCCTTTACCAATGAATGGTTTGAGCAGATTCGCTACAACAAATCTATGGACAAAGTGGTGGTTTTGGCATTGAAGGCAGCGCGTTATCGAGGAGCTTTTGTATCCTTCTTGATTTCAGCCGTTTTTGGGGGTATCATCATCGTGCTTTGGCAAGGTGCATTGTTGGTCGAAGCAGGTGATATGACGATTGGTGAATTGGTGCGTTTTGTACTTTACACCTTTTTCATTGGCGGTGCAATGGGCGGTATGGGCGACTTGTACGGCAATATCCAGAAGTCGATTGGTTCATCCGAACGCATTTCGGACATATTGCAGGAGGAATCAGAAGTAGTGATTCGACAACCAGAATCCACTCCAAAACAAGCTATTCACGGAAAAATCAGCTTTGAAGAAGTACAGTTTTACTACCCAACCCGCAAGGATATTGAAGTCCTCAAAAGCATTTCTTTGGACATTCCACAGGGTGCAAAAATTGCTTTGGTGGGGCATAGTGGGGCAGGTAAATCTACGATTATTCAGCTTTTACTTCGATTTTATGAAGTCGATAAGGGGCGAATTTTGGTGGATGGAAAGGATGTCAAATCTTATGAAATGAGCCATTTTCGAGAGAATATCGGAATGGTTCCTCAAGAGGTCATGCTGTTTGGTGGAACGATTAGTGACAATATCGCCTATGGTAATCCTGCTGCAAGCAAAGAGGCGATTTACGAGGCTGCAAAAAAAGCCAATGCGCTCGAATTCATCGAGAGTTTCCCTGAAAATTTTGAAACCTTGGTGGGCGAAAGAGGCGTGAAACTATCTGGTGGTCAACGACAAAGGATTGCGATTGCCAGAGCTATTTTGAAAGACCCATCCATTTTGATTTTGGACGAAGCGACCAGTTCTTTGGATTCTGAATCCGAAAATTTGGTACAATCAGCCCTCAATGAATTGATGAAAAACCGCACAACCATCATCATTGCCCACCGCCTTTCTACGATTCGTGAGGTGGATTGCATTTATGTTTTGGAGGATGGTGAGATTGTCGAAAAAGGTTCACACGATGAATTGGCTTTGATGGAAGATGGATTGTATTATAATCTTTTGTACAATCAGTTGAGTAATGCCTAATAAAACGCAAATTCAAAGTACAAATGCAAACTCAACAAATCTTTGGGTGGTAATTGAACGCAGAGACACGGAGACGCAGAGTTTTTTATTGGGTTAGCAAAACTGTTGTCAACAGTCAAAGACTTTGACAACAGTTGTAGCGGAATTGGAACACAAGGAATTGTTCTACTCAACAGCCTCAACTTCCTCCACTTCAAATAAAGCTGCAATTGCTCGATACAATTCTATGCTCACATGGTCGCTACTCGGCAAATAACTCATGTCATTGAAGTGAGGATTGGCAGATAATTTGACGATGACGGTATTGGTAGTCGGATTGACGTAGATGTTTTGGTTATAAACTCCAATCGCCATAAATTCACCGACATCACTTTTCGGAATCCACCATTGATAGCCATAGCCAAAGCTCCCTTCTTGGGGTTGAAGGTGAGGCGCATCGGGTGTGACAGAAGCACGAGTCCAATCATTTGGCACGATTTGTTTGCCCTTCCAAGCACCATTTTTCAAGTACAAAGAACCTATTTTAGCAAAATCTCGCAAGGTCAAATTCAGCCCGCCCAAAGCCATTTCCATGTCATAACCGTCCAACAACCAATACCCTTCATACTCCATGCCCAAAGGTTCGTATAGTTTTTCGTGCATGTAGTCGGTAATTGTTCTGCCTGTTGCTTGGGTCAAAATCATGCCCAAAACGTGGGTGTTGATGCTCACATAATGATTCACCGTTCCAGGCTCAAGTTCCCGCTCCAAAGTAGCTGCAAAGGCATCTTGTGAATCTCCCAAAGCAAAACCTCTCCCCCATCGGTTGATGTCGCTGTTGAAGTCTCCGTAGTCCTCATTGAAGCGAACGCCTGTTGACATTTGCAAGACATCCTTGATTTTTACGCCTTCATAAGCCGTTCCCTTCAGTTTGGGTACATAGTCCTCCACATTTGCAGCGATTCCCGAAATATGCCCTTCTTCAATGGCAATTCCCATCAAGGCAGAAATAAAAGATTTTGCCATTGACCAAGAAATCGTTTGGGTAGATTCACTATTGCCAAGGTAATAGTCTTCAAAAACAATGGAGTCGTTTTGAATGACCAAGAAACCCGTTGTCCATGAGTCTTTTAGGTATTGTTGGGAGTTGAAGGTGGTGTCTTTGAATGTGAAGCTTTGGGGCAAGGTCATGGCAGTGCCTTTGGGGTAGGTATGCGGCTGCGTAGAAGCTTTCATCCGACCAACAGGCCAAGTTTCATCCACCGACCTAAAATTTTCTACGATTTTATCTTCATCAAATAAGTGTATCGTACGATTGAGCATTTCGTATTTGGGGTACAACCAAGCACCTGCAATCACCAATATCAACAAGAGTATCAATCCAATTTTTTGCCAAGTTTTCATATTCTGTTTGTTTTATCGACTTTGAGATTACATACCAAGTTCTCAGCATGACATCTCACTATCGGTCTTGAGATTACACCTTTTCGTTCCACTACAAGATGTCACCTCAAAACCTTAAATTATTTCTGAAACTCTCTCCTTCAATCCCCCAATCGAAACTTCCTCACTTTTCCATACAAACCTGCTGCCTCCACTCGAATAAAATACACACCAAAAGGGACACCCTTTAATTGAAGCACTGTCTCCTCTTCTCTCGAATGACCAGACAATAAGATTTTCCCCGAAGAATCTGCAATCGCATATTGCAGCTTTTGAAGCACATTTGCTTGTTGCTTGAATTTGACGTCTCCCGAAAAACTATTGGTGAGAATTTGGATTTGAAGTTCCTTCTTTTCTATTTCAATGCTGGTATTCAAGTCATAATCAAAGTCCATCCACTCGAT
>JBGCDY010000507.1:0-2552 GCA_045105835.1 Chitinophagales bacterium | reverse complement strand
ATAGGAGAGTGGGAAGAAATTTGTTTTGATGCCAATTTGCCTTCTGGTGAAGATGCTTCTATTATTGCAGCAGGGAATGTGTACAACAAGGTTGTATTTTTCATGGATTTTGGAGCAGAAGGAACAGGTGAGGATGTAACGAGTTACTTAGATGATTTTGTATTGAGAAGCAACAGTGCAGGTGGAGAAATGGTAGACGTTACTTTTGCATTGAATGCTGCTGATCAGTCAGGTACAGAAAGTGTTTACCTAAAAGGTTCTTTCAATGAATGGTGTGAAGATTGTGCTCCAATGTCAGACGATGATGGCGATGGTATTTATACTGTGACTGCAAGTGTTGCAAAAGGAATTCACGAATACAAATTTGTTATCAATGGATCAGAAGAAACATTGAGAGCTACAATGGAGTGTGTTAAAGTAACGGATGAATTTATCAATCGTTTTGGTGTGTTTACTGAAAATACGGAATTGGCACCTGTTGGATTTGGTAGCTGCTACAATTTAGGTGATGGAGTAAAAATGACTTTCCGATTGGGTTTTCCTGAAGATGTAACTCCTGCTGATTCGATTTACTTAGCAGGTGGTGGAAACTTCGACAGCCCAGGTGGTCGTTTCAGAATGACGGATGAAAACGGAGATGGGATTTACGAAATTACAGTAGAACGCCTCAAAGGATTTACTAGTGATTACACTTTTGCAAATGGAAACTGTCCAGGATGGGATTGTAAAGAAAATATTGCAAATCAAGATTGTGCGGTTGATCCGTTCAATGACCGTCGCCTTCCAGAAGCAGTAAACGAAGATATCATGATTTCTACTTGTTTCGGAATTTGTTCTACGACTGCCAACTGTGCAGGTGGTAGAGTAGATGTTGGTTTTGCAGTAGATATGAATGGTTATGAAGGAGATTTTAGTACCGTTCATGCAAGTGGTAGTTTCAATGATTATTGCGTTGATTGTGATGTTTTGTCTGACAACAATGGAGATGGCATTTATACTGCTACGATTTCTGTTCCAACAGGAAACATGGAATACCATTACTTAGTAGATGGTGTAGCGGAATCTTTCCCAAGAGGATCGGAATGTGGAGCAGTAGGAAGTGACAGTAGAAATACTTTTGTGATTGAAGATAAAGAATTAGAAGCTGCTTGTTTCAACAGTTGCTATGCTTGTGGACAAGGTGTAAAACTGACAATCCGTTTAGGATTCCCAGCAGGGGTAGAAGCAGCAGACGAAGTGTTTATCGCAGGTGGTTTGACTTTTGGAGCTCCTGGTGGACGTTTTTACTTAGTTGATGACAACAATGATGGCATCTACGAATTGGAATTGGAACGTGCACTTGGTTTTTCTGACTACTATACTTTCGCCAATGGCAACTGCCCTGGTTATGATTGTAAAGAAGACATTGAAGGGCAAGATTGTGCTCAGGCTGACAACTTCAATGACCGTTGGTTACCTGAATTGACAGGCGATACCGTTATCGAAACTTGTTATGGAATGTGTACCACCAGCACCGAAGAGTGTATGGGTGTAGGCATTGACCGTTTCAATGTAGATAACAACTTGTTCAATCTCGTTCCTAACTTTACCAAAGACTTCACGAAATTGACCTTTGGCGCTGCAACTGCTGAGTCAAAATCAGTCAAAGTATATGACGGAGTTGGACGTTTGGTATTTGCTACTGAATTGAGTGGTAATGAGTTGGAGTATTCAATCAGCACCCGTTCTTTCACCAATGGCATGTATTTCGTGCAGGTGCAAGTAGGGAATACTTTGGGAACTCAGAAATTGATGAAGCACTAATATATAATGTGATAAGGTAATGAAGTGTTGGAGTGTTAATGTGCCAATACTTCTTACCTTTATTTTAGAATTCTATACAAATCTTGTTGGAACTCGTTGAGTTAATTCTTATCATTAAGTCAATGACTTTCAACAAGATTATATTGGAATTAATCTTACCAAAACGAGTCTTTTTTTGACTCAACTTACACCTTTAGCGGAATGCCCAAAACTTTTGAAGTGCTACAATTAAAAAAATAGACTTCAAAGGTCTCTTAGTACCGTGGAACATAAATTTCTTTAGACGGTAAGGTGTAATGCCGAGTAATCGGCACAAGTTCTTCGGAGGAACGGAGAAGGTGACAACTTACTGTCGGGTTTGAGATTACACCTTTTCGTTTCACTTCAAGATGTCACCTCAAAACCTTAAATTATTTCTGTTACACTATACTTAGGAATGTGGAAAAAATAAATTGACAACCTTTACTCCCCTTTTGGAAGGAAGTGGGGTAGGTTTAGCTAAAAAAAATGGAAATTTATTTTTGTAGTATTCCTTATCGCCAAAGTTTTCAATAATTATTTTTTAAGTAGTAAAAGACATTTGCTTCAATAATGGAGGTATAACTGCCTGCCTATAAATAGAGCCTGGATTGCTACTTATCCATATTAATTATTTAACCCATGCCGCAAAGTCTTAATCGTTTCACCAGGATTTAAACGGAGGATATAACTGACAATCCTTCTTCAAAATACGAACTCACTAATGAAAA
>JBGCDY010000506.1:0-3205 GCA_045105835.1 Chitinophagales bacterium | reverse complement strand
CACATATATGTCAAAATCTTTTAATTTTCTTTTCCTAAACAAATCCCTACCAGATAATTAACCAAGCAATTATAAATATATTAGAATCAAAAACATGCTCTCCTAATTGTTGTTAAAACCCTTTTTTATTGCAATTATTATTTTCACTGATTACATTAGTACTATCTTAGCTAAAAACACAAACATGACACTTTACGACAATCACCAACGCCCCATCAATTACCTCCGATTGGCAGTCACTGACCGCTGCAATTTGCGGTGCTTCTATTGCATGCCAGAAGAGGGGATTGACTATGTGCCACGCAAGGAGCTGATGACCTATGAAGAGATGTTTCGGTTGGTGAGTATCATGACCCAGATGGGCATTGACAAATTGCGGATAACAGGTGGTGAACCTTTCCTCCGCAAAGACATGATGCAGTTCCTACATTCGATTAGTCAATTGCAGGGCTTGAAAAAAATCAATATTACCACCAATGGTACACTCACCGAACCCTTGATTCCTGAACTCAAAAAAATAGGGATTCATTCAGTCAATTTGAGCTTGGATACATTGAACCGAGAGCGTTTTTTTGAGATTACCCGTCGAGATTCTCTTCCAACAGTATTGAAAACCTTGGAGGCTTTGCTGCAATATGAAATTACCACCAAAATCAATGCAGTCGTGATGGAAGGAAAAAATACGGACGATTTGATTGACATGGTAGAACTCACCAAAAATCATCCTGTTGGTGTGCGGTTTATCGAAGAAATGCCCTTCAATGGCACAGGCGCACATTACCAAAACCTTCAATGGAACCATATCAAAATCCTCCAGCATCTTAAAGACCACTATCCCAACCTCCAAAAACTTCCTGATCCGCCTTCTTCTACTGCCGCCAATTACCAAATTTCTGGCTACAAAGGCACAGCGGGAATTATTGCAGCCTATAGTCGTACTTTTTGTGGGACTTGCAATCGGATTCGAGTCACTCCCAAAGGAATGTTGCACACTTGTTTGTATGATGGAGGTGTGTTTAACTTCAAGAAAATCATGCGCTCAGGAGCAACAGACCTACAATTAAAAACAACACTTCTGGAAGCATTGGGCAACCGAGCCAAAAATGGTTTTGAAGCAGAACAGAGGCGTTTTGCAGGTGCGCCTGTAACGGAGAGTATGGCAACAATTGGGGGATAACAAACAGTGCTGAGAAACATTAAATCTCCTTTTCGTTTCCTGTACTCAATACGATTGTATATCTTTGGTAGGTAGTAGCTTGGGCTTTTAGTCCGAGCCGTATTTGTAAAAGTAGAATGAATTGCATTCTAACTATTTTTCCCTTAACCACCAAAGACACACCTATGATGCCTTTCCATTACAAAAGCCTATTTCGATATGTAGGCATATTCCTACTTCTATTCAGCCTCTTCAACACCAACTTTGTCCAAGCCCAAAAAAATAAAAAAGGCAGCAAGACCGACTTCAAAAAAGACGACAACAAGCCCAAACCTATTGGCGAAATCACTAAAAAGTGCATCGTTTATGACGGCATGTTCCCCATCTACCAAGACTCGATGACGGGCAAAGCTTATTTAAAAATCACCCAAAACCAACTCGAAAAAGAATACATACATTTCTCTTTTATTGAAGATGGCGTATTGGATGCGGGGAATTTTAGAGGAGCTTATCAAGATTCCAAAATCTTCAAACCCAGCAAATACTTCAACAAAATTGAATTTAAGGTACAAAACCACCACTACTATTTTGACAAGGAAAATGCACTGCATCGAGCTGCAAAAGCCAATATCAACGAGCCAGTGATTGTGAGTCAAAAAATTGTGGGTATCAACAAAGCTAAAACCGAATTCCTTGTTGAAGCCGATGGTATATTCTTGACCGAAAGTTTCCAACAAATCAAATACGCTGCTGACCCTGATGACAAAAACGCCAAAAAACGTTTTTCAATCGGTAAACTCAGCAAAGATAAAAGCCGCTACATGGGCATTCACAATTATCCTGCAAACACAGATATAGTCGTGAAGTATGTCTACGAAAAAGAGCAACCTACTCGATATGGCAGCAATGCTGTCACCGATGCCCGTTATGTATCCATCCAACTCCGACACAGCCTCATAGCCGTACCTGACAACGGCTATCAGCCAAGATACGACGATCCAAGAGTAGGCTATTTCACCACCAATGTCACCGACCAAACTTCCGTCAGCCCGACACCTTATAAAGATTTGATTCACCGTTGGAATTTGGTCAAAAAAAATCCAGGCGAAGCCCTTTCAGAACCTGTCGAACCCATCACTTGGTGGATAGAAAATACAACTCCCGAAGAATTGCGTCCTATTATCAAGGGAGCAGTAGAATCTTGGAACATGGCATTTGAGAAAGCGGGCTTCAAAAATGCAGTGGTCGCCAAAATCCAGCCAGATGATGCAGATTGGGATGCAGGTGATATTCGCTACAATGTGCTACGGTGGACAGCTTCCCCCAGACCTCCTTTTGGCGGCTATGGTCCCAGCTTTGTGAATCCTCGAACGGGGCAAATTTTGGGAGCGGACATCATGCTCGAATATGTGTATATCACCAACCGATTGCAGCGAGAAGAACTGTTCGAAACAGCTGCCTTGTTTGATTTTGACCATTTGAAGCAGACCAATATGGAAGGACACCAAAAGCACCAATGTATGGCGGGTTTGATGATGCAACAGGCGAATCTCTTTGGCATGAGTGTAATGAAAGTCAGGAATTTGTCGAAAATCGAAAAAAGTAAATTCCTCAAAGAGTCTATCTACCGTTTAACCCTACACGAAGTGGGGCACACGCTTGGACTCAACCACAACTTCAAAGGCACACAGTTGCACAAATTTGAAGATGTCCACAATGAAGCCATTACCAAAGAAAAAGGTTTGACCAATTCGGTGATGGAATATCCAGCCATCAATATTGCTCCTGACCGTGAAAAACAAGGGATGTATTATGATGTCAAACCTGGCTTGTACGACAATTGGGCGATTGAATTTGGCTACTCTCCTGCTGCAAAAAGTGCGGAACAAGAAGCGGACAGGCTCGAAAGTATTTTGTCTCGTTCGACCAATCCCGATTTGGCTTTTGGCAACGATGCAGATGCACTTTGGGGGGCATTTCAAGGAATTGACCCCCGTGTGATGGTTTATGATATGTCAAGCGACCCAATTGCTTACTCAATGGAACGAA